>JBILYS010000366.1:0-2705 GCA_044377625.1 Crocinitomicaceae bacterium | reverse complement strand
GCTGAGATGAAGAAAAAGAATTCAGACGAATTAAACCCATATAGAATTGCAACTTTTCTGTACAATGGAAAGTTAAGCATCAATCCAGATGTAATAGAAATGCAGAATTATCTAGAGCATGATAATTATTACAAAGAATATTATTTAGAAAGAACGTATAGTAGGTTATTACAACTTGGTCTTTTTAAAGTTATTAAACCAATTCTTATTGAAATCCCAAACACAAATTTAATTGACGTGCATTACTATTTGGTTCCTTCTCAAAAAAAGAATTATAGTTTTGAACCAAAAGCTACAAATTCCAATGGGTTCCTGGGTGTTTCTGCTTCAATTAATTATACCAATAAGAATTTATTTGGTGGAGCTCAAAAAATGACTTTTTCTTTAAGCGGTGGTTTTGAATCTCAGCCACCGGTATTTGATGAAACATTAAACGGTGATAAAATAGAAACCGCAGGTCGAAGTTTTAATACCTTTGAAATAGGGCCAAGCTTAAAGTTCGACATTCCTGGATTGTTTCCAGCTAAATTAACATCTCTTTCTAAGCGCCAACGTCCTAGAACAGTTATTTCAAGTGCCTATAATTACCAATTAAGAACAGATTTTAAAAGACAAATTCTACAGTTGAATTATTTATGGAAATTCTATGTTTCTAAAACACAAATTTTCCAAATTGGATTACCTGGAATGTCAATTGTGAAATTTGTTAGAATTGAAAATAGTCCAAGTTTTCAATCAAAATTAGACCTGATAAATGACCTGTTTTTAAAAAATGCATATAGTAATCAATTTATTTGGCAAGACTGGAAGTTAACTTTTGAATTTAATAATAAAGAAAAAGATGACAAAAAGAAAAACTTCTCGTTTTACATGAATTCGAGTTTTGACCCTGCAGGTAACACTTTGGCTATTTTTAAAAAATATCAAGATACTCTTGTAAATGGGCAAAGAACATTTTTCGGAGTGGGTTATTCTCAATTTGCACGACTTGATAACGATATAATAGCTTCTAATCAACTGGGTAAAAAAAGTAGTTTACACGGCCGTTTACAAATTGGAGGAGGCATTCCTTATGGCAATTCGACAACATCGATGCCATATGATTATAGTTTTTTTGCAGGTGGGGCAAATGATAATAGAGGATGGAGAGCGCGTGCCTTGGGGCCTGGATCTTATAAATATTATTTAGACACGAATAGAACAGCAACGCAAATTGGCGATTTAAGAATCGGTTCGACACTTGAATTGAGATTCGATATGGGATCAATTTTAAAAGGCGCAGTCTTTATGGATGCTGGAAATGTATGGACATTAAAAGAGGACGTAAACAGAATTGGTGGACAGATTTCCAACGATTGGTATAAACAAATTGCAGTCTCGGGTGGTTTAGGATTGAGATTGGATCTTGAGTTTTTTATTATTAGATTGGATTTAGGGATACCTATAACTAATCCAGCTCTACCTCAAGGCAGTCGGTGGATATTCCAAAGTCGAAATGCTTATTATGATGAAGGATTTATTGCTTTCGGGGCTAATTACAAAGATTATTTACCGAAACCTTTTACGCCAAATATTCATTTTGGAATTGGTTACCCATTCTAAAAAAGAACGATTAATCTTCTAAGACAGTTAAATTAGCGAAACGAAGTAATACCGTTTTTGCTCCATGATGTGGAAAGAAAATTGTCGCTTTTTTATCTGGACCTTCTCCTTCCATTTTAGTAACCTTTCCTTTACCAAAGCGATCATGCATCACATTGTAACCCACTTTTAAATCTGCCGTTGAACCTTGCTTTTCAGGCGAACTACCTACAGCGTTAATTGATTTAAATGAACCACCAGGCGAACTAACAGGTTTATTCAATCCTCCGGTAAATGGTTGGTCATAATTCATTGAACGACCAGATAATGATTTACCAGTTCCCCGCTGAGGCGTTTCAAAGTTTAAATATTGTTGATCAATTTCATCAATGAACCTACTTTGCTCAGACGAAACTAAATTACCCCAAATAAAACGAGATGTAGCAAATGACAAGGTGCATGTGTCTTTCGCTCGAGTCACTGCAACATAAAATAAACGTCGTTCCTCTTCTAGTTCAGTTCTTGAATTTAAAGCCATTTGTGATGGAAATAAATTCTCTTCTAACCCAACCAAAAACACATGTGGAAATTCTAATCCTTTACTCGAGTGAATCGTCATTAAGGTAATATGATTTTTATCATCTCCTTTGTCGTCATCTGCATCTGTTAAAAGTGCTACATCAATCATGAATTCAGAAAGTGATTGATTTGCATCCTCTTCTTGATTCACTGTGAATTCCTTGATACCCGCTAATAAAGCTTCAATATTTTGATAACGTTCAACTTCTTCTGGACCTTTGTCTTTCTCGCCGTATAATTCTTTTAAAATTCCTGATGATTTAGCAATGTGCTGGGCTAATTCATACGCATTCATCGTTTCTAATTGCGCAGTAAAACTTTTAACCATCGTTGTGAATTCGTACAACTTCGTTTTTGTTCCAGCATTTAGAGAAACCGGATATTGCTGTAAATTCGCTATAACATCCCAAATACTAACACCATAATTGTTTGCAGCGATAATGATATTTTCGATGGATGTTTTACCAATTCCTCTTCGTGGATAGTTGATAACCCTTTTCAATGCTTCTTCATCCCTTGGGTTGGTTGTCAACCTGAAATAAGCT
>JBILYS010000365.1:0-2709 GCA_044377625.1 Crocinitomicaceae bacterium | reverse complement strand
GAGCTCCATATTTTCCACATCTCGGAATAAAGTTCCAAGTTGCCCTTTACCTTCAATCATGAAGTGACGGTCTTTGTTGAACATGATTCTACCAATCAAATAACCGTGATCTTGCGTTCTATTTTGCAAGAACGATTGAGCCAAGAAATTATAAATATAGATTACACCAAAAAATCCACGGTCATCATCTTCCTTGAAATAATGTGTGCCCCATAAAGGATTATCATCAGGGAGTCTAAAAACATTGTTATGTGCATGAAAAACAAGCACATCACTTCCTACAAATACATGCTTTTCAAATTGGCCTTTTTCTTTTGTAAACAATCTAATCCTAGGATCTTTTATCTGTAATTGAAGTGCTTCAAGTTCAGTATTTATTGCATCATTGAAAAGTTTAAAAATAGCTGTTGCATCGGCAGCAATATTTTGCTTCAATGTTGCTTTACTTTTTAACAAGTCTAAAATAACTTTTCTGTTTTGTTCAATTTTCATACTTAATAAGCTTTAGCCAAAACAACTCTTTTGTTCGATGGCTTTCCTGTTACCATACAAAAACCTGCTTCCTCTGGTTGGTCAATAGCAATACAACGTATTGTAGCCTGTGTTTCCTCTTTGATTTTAGCTTCTGTTTCAACTGTTCCATCCCAATGCGCTAAGAAGAAACCACCTTTATCAATCTGCGCTTTAAAATCGTCGTACGAATCAATATTTTGCATGTTCTCTTTTCTAAACGCTTTCGCTCTTTCAAATAAATTCGTTTGAATTTCAGCTAACAACTTTTCGATGTAATTTTCAATCGTTGCAAATTCAACTACTTCCTTTGTCTTCGTATCTCTACGAGCAACTTCAACATTTCCACTTTCTAAGTCTCTAGGTCCCATTGCAATTCTAATTGGAACACCCTTCGCTTCATATTCAGCGAATTTCCATCCTGGACGGCGATTATCGTCGTTATCATATTTGAAAGATATTCCTTTCGCTTTCAATTTCAAGCCTAGTTCAGCCATTTTTTGATTAATTGCTTCTAATTCTTCTTCTGTTTTATGGATTGGAACAGCAACAACTTGAATTGGCGCTAATGCTGGCGGTAAAACAAGTCCTTCATCATCGGAATGAGTCATGATTAACGCACCCATCAATCGAGTTGAAACACCCCAAGATGTAGCCCAGACAAATTCCGTTTTACCTTCTTTATCCGCATATTTAACATCAAATGCTTTCGCGAAATTTTGACCTAAAAAATGAGATGTTCCAGCTTGAAGCGCTTTTCCATCTTGCATCATTGATTCAATACACAATGTATCTTCCGCACCAGCAAAACGTTCACTAGCAGATTTACGTCCTTTAATTACGGGCATTGCCATATAATTCTCTGCAAATTCTGCGTAAACATCCAACATTAATTCTGCTTCACTGATTGCCTCTTGTTTCGTTGCGTGAGCTGTATGACCTTCTTGCCATAAAAATTCAGTTGTTCTTAAAAATAAACGCGTTCTCATTTCCCAACGCACAACATTTGCCCATTGATTAATAAGAATTGGTAAATCTCGGTATGACTGAATCCAATTTCTATATGAATTCCAAATGATTGTTTCTGAAGTTGGACGAATAATTAATTCCTCCTCTAATTTAGCTGTTGGATCAACAATTACAC
This sequence comes from Crocinitomicaceae bacterium, assembly GCA_044377625.1. Lineage (GTDB taxonomy): Bacteria > Bacteroidota > Bacteroidia > Flavobacteriales_D > Crocinitomicaceae > M0103. The sequence continues at coordinate 1,055 of JBILYS010000365.1, read as the reverse complement.
CGCTTCCGTCTTCCGCATTTTTTAATCGGTAATGTGTTACAACCGCACATTCTTTCGCAAAACCTTCAATGTGACTTGCTTCTTTACTTAAATAAGACTTCGGAATTAATAAAGGGAAATAAGCATTCGAATGACCCGTTTCTTTGAATTTTTTATCCAAAACTTCTTTCATCATCTCCCAAATTGCATAGCCATACGGCTTAATCACCATACATCCTCTTACATCAGAATGTTCAGCTAAGTCTGCTCTATAGACTAATTCATTGTACCATTTGGAATAATCCTCTTCTCTTGTTGTATACTTTTGTGCCATTATTTATGCTTTTCTGTGCTTATTTAGGTGCAAATTTAGCAATTAAAAGTCATGTTTTAGGGAAATAAATTGAGTTTGACAGACAACTTTGTTAAGCTTTACTTTCTTCCAATTCTGCTTTTATTGCATCTGAAAATGAAATTTTATAAATTTTACTCGTAACCCAAGCAGTTATATTGAAATATTCCAAAACGGTTCGTTCATTTTGATCTTTCAATAATTCATCCAACTCATCTTTCATTTTTTCAAGAATGATGATTTTCTCATTATTTTGAAACGTTTTTGACAATTTTCGGATGTGCTTAATACAAACATTCTCAACTTCAAAACTACGTTCTTGCTTGTTCAAATAGCGATTTGTTGATTTGATTACATATTCAAGGAAATCATAGTTTTCTAATTCGAAATGTAAAACCAAATTAAATAAGCGCGAAAAACTGTAAATGTCTTGTCTTAAATTCTGTTCATTATCGTTTAAAACAGTGTTAATGTATGACAATGCTTTTTTGAAATCGCCAACACCAAAATAACTATATGCTTTGTTATATAGAAGTAAAATTTCTTGCTCCTTACTAACTTTTTCGCCGTATTCTTCTTGTAATCGCTCAATTTCAGGTATCAGTTCAACACTCTTCTGAAATTCTCCCATTGCATGTAAAAGTACAAGCTCAAGATTATAAGAATTAGTGAAAATTCGTACTAAAATATCAGTAGAGTTGAATCCTTTCTTGCCTTCAAGATC
>JBILYS010000364.1:0-2710 GCA_044377625.1 Crocinitomicaceae bacterium | reverse complement strand
TATGCAATAAGTACACGCAATATCCGCATTCCTCAAAAGTGAAAAACAATATTCAACTAATTCAAAACGAAAATACATTTACAATTACAACGGGACATCAGCTTTCAATTGCAACAGGTCCAATGTATTTAATTTACAAAATCATTCACGTTATTCGATTAGCAGAGGAATTAAAGAAAGAATATCCTGAAAACAATTTTGTTCCTGTTTTTTGGATGGCATCTGAAGATCATGATTTTGAAGAAATCCAATCTGTTGAGATTTTCTCGAAGAATTTAAAATGGGATTCAGATCAAAAAGGCGCTGTTGGACGATTTGACTTAGATGGTTTGGAAACTGTGAAGTCTGAAATTAGTTCTTTCTTTGAAAATCAGCCCGAAAGTGAAGTTAAAGCAATATTGGATGAATATGACGGCAAGAATTTAAGTGAAGCGAATTTTAAATTGATTCATCGTCTATTTGATTCATTCGGTTTAATAATTCTTGATGGCGATAATTCAAATTTTAAAAGAGCGTTCATTCCAGCAATAGAAAAGGAATTGACAACTCAATTTTCTTTCAAAGCGCTTCACAAAACAAATGAGCAAATTCAAAAAGAAGGATTTAAATTACAAGTAAATGCACGTGAAATCAACCTGTTTTACTTGTCAAATCAATCTCGTGAACGAATTTTACATGTTGAAAACGGGTTTTTTATTGAAGGAAAAGGAACGGTTTCACTTGAAGAATTATTAAAAGAAGTGAATGAATTTCCAGAACGATTTTCTCCGAATGTTATATTGAGACCTGCTTATCAAGAAACAATTTTACCCAATTTATGCTATGTTGGTGGAATTGGTGAGATTTCATATTGGTTGCAGCTTAAAGGTGTTTTTGATGCTTTGAATGTTCCTTATCCATTGATTCAGGTCCGAACTTCCATCTTATGGATTGATCCAATTCTATCAAAGAAAATTGAGAAAGTATCACTCGTTTTGGAAGATTTATTCAAAGATATTTCAAAAGTAAAAAAGTGGTATTTACAAGAATTTGCGGCAGATGAGGTAGATTTCATTGTTCTAGATGAAAAACTTGAAGGATTGAAGGATTCCATTATTGATAAAATCACAAAGGTAGATTTCAATCTTGAACAATATGCACAAGCTGAGGTGGTAAAATTGAATAAGCAAATAGAAGCGATCAAAGAAAAGTTGGTTAAAACTGTCAAACAGCGCCATGATAATGCGATGAAGACAATTGATCAAATTTATGATAAACTTTTTCCCAATGGTGGAATGCAAGAACGCACGTTGAATTTATTTTCACTTTGTTCGGATGGAAAGGTGGCTCCTAAATTGGAATATCTATACAGTGCTATTGATCCATTTGACCCAGATTTTATTATTATTCGTGAATAAGAAATAATTTCAATCTCATTGCGTTTCTAGTACTACATTTGTTTTATGCGTTTACTCTTCTTTTTTCTTTTTATAAATCTAGTCTGCTTTTCTCAAGAAGTTAAAGTCGTTGGACGTTGTATCGATAAACGAAGTAATGGTTTAGATCAAGTAAAAGTTGTTTTGAATCACGATTCGCTTCATCCAATATATACGAATAATAAAGGAATATTTGAACTATTGTCAAAGCCTTTTGATACGTTAGTTCTTTCGTTTGAAATTGCAGAATTTTCTGAATCAATTATTTATAAAGTCACAGAAAAGCAAATTCAATATATTCAAGATGTCAAATTTCCTTTTATTCTTGAGAATACAGTAATTATCCGAGCTGAAAGAATAGACCCTTTTGAAATTCAAAAGCTACCACTCGTTGATGTTCAGGCAATTCCTATGGGAGGAGTTGAGAGATATTTAGTCTACACAACGGCCGCGACTTCTAATAACGAGTTAACATCTAATTACAATGTTCGTGGCGGAAATTATGATGAAAACCTTGTTTATGTGAATGGATTCCTTGTTTATAGACCTTTCCTAACAAGGAGTGGTCAACAAGAAGGCATGAGTTTTATTAATTCAGCGCTTGTTCAATCTATTCGCTTTTCGGGTGGTGGATTCAATGCACAATACGGTGATAAATTGAGTTCTGTTTTAGATATTGATTACAAAACACCTACAAAATTGAAAGCATCTGCAATGGCATCATTGTTAGGTGTTGAAACGCACGTAGAGCATAATCCAACCACTCGTTTCAATTATTTAATTGGTGCAAGATACCGATCAAATGGCTATTTATTGAATTCATTGCCTACTAAAGGTGCTTATAATCCAGTTTTTTGGGATGCACAATTTTTGACAAATTACGCGATTACTGAAAAAGTAACATGGTCGGTTTTAGGCCATGTATCTAGCAATAATTACCGTTTTACACCTCAAACTTCTGAAACAGATTTCGGAACAGCCAATGAAGCATATTCGTTTAAAATTTATTTTGATGGACAAGAACAAACGAAGTTTCAAACAATGATGGGCGGAACATCAATTAAGGTTAAAGCGAATAAAAAAACAAATTTAGATTTTTACGCAACAGTTTTTAATACTGTTGAACGTGAATATTTTGATATCCAAGGGCAATATTATATCAATGAATTAGAAACGGACCCTTCAAAGGAAACTTACGGCGATTCAATTGCTGTTCTTGGAATTGGAACATTTTTAAATCATGCAAGAAATAAATTGAATGCTACGATTTTTAATGTATACCATAATGGTCAGTT
>JBILYS010000363.1:0-2711 GCA_044377625.1 Crocinitomicaceae bacterium | reverse complement strand
TATTTCTTTTTCTATTTGCCATTTCCTGCAAAAAAGGTCAAGCTGATTTTGTTTTAAAAGGAACTATCACTGATTTAACTTTTAATCAAAATCTTAATGGAGCTGAAATTAAATTGTATCAAGTTCCAGTAGCTACAACCCAACAACAATATTAATAAGCACTTCTATAGTTGGAGATGATGGTGCCTATTCATTTACGTTTCCCCGTGATAAAATGGAGAAGTATATTATTACTATTAACAAAACAAATTATTTTGAAATTTTAGAGACAGTCTATTTTTCAGACTTAACAACAAGAGGTCAAAAAAAAACCTCCCGAAGGAGGTTTAATTATTTTATAAATCACTCTTTATTTATTAACTCTTTCTTGTATTGACTGCAATTTCAGGCAAGGCTGATAATCTTTCTGCGATAAAATAGAAAAACGAAATAACCAAAAATCCAACTACTGGCCCTGCAATTATTGCAATTGGACCACCTGGAATCATACGTCCAAAATCGCTAAACAAAGCTATAAGACCTCCCATTACGCCTATCACAGTGAAAATCGTTGCTGTTATTTCTCCAATTGTTCTAATAAAAACTGAAAAGATAGCACTTACAACAAATCTAGAATCTGGAGTTTCTTTAATAGTGCCAGCTCTGAACCAACAAATTTGGAAAACCATCCATCCAGTAAAAGCAGAAGATAAAAAAAATAGAATTGACCAAATATTGACTACAGCGTCTAGTGGTTGGTAGCCCAAATATAATCCTCCTAATAAACTTAACACAGCAAATAAACCAAGAAAAAAACGGAATCCTAGCTTGATCATATTTCCATCACTTAATTTCGATAAAATTGGATGGCATAAATTAAAAAAAATGTTGTTTGTATTCATAATTAATAGTTTAAATTAGTAATAGTTAGGTGCCAAGATATAGTTATTCTTTAAATATCCTAAAAAATGTTAATAATTGTTTTCAACAAATAATTGTAGGAATGGAAAGATTAAATTAATTTTACTGAATTAAAAATGAGATTCTTACCTATTATATTTCTTTTTCTATTTGCCATTTCCTGCAAAAAAGGTCAAGCTGATTTTGTTTTAAAAGGAACTATCACTGATTTAACTTTTAATCAAAATCTTAATGGAGCTGAAATCAAATTGTATCAAGTTCCAGCAGCTACAACCCAACAACAATTAATAAGCACTTCTATAGTTGGAGATGATGGTGGCTATTCATTTACGTTTCCCCGTGATAAAATGGAGAAGTATATTATTACTATTAACAAAATAAATTATTTTGAAATTTTAGAGACAGTCTATTTTTCAGATTTAACAACAAAAGAAGATAATATCAGGAACTATTCAACCAAAGCGAAAGCATGGGTAAAACTCGTATTCTTCAATTCAAGCCCAATGCCTGGAGATCAATTAAAATACATAAAGCAAGCCGGTAAAGAAGGTTGCGCAGAATGTTGCAGTGATGCAGAACAACTATTAAATGGACCAGTAAATACTTCTATTTATTGCATTAACGATGGAAATACAGATTATTCCTATTATTACTGGGTTCTAGGCACAGGTAATCAAGGTTTGAAAAGTGCCTTTACAACAGCGTTTGATACAGTTGAAATCAATTTAACTTATTAAACTTATTCGTCATCTAAAACATTGCGCAGTTTCTGGCGCAATTGCCTATTGTATGTTTCAATTAAATATTTCAAATAATTTGGGGTGCTTTTAGAAATACACTTTGTATAATGTTTCAACCTGTGCTCAACATGTTCTTGTATAACAGCCATTAATTCTAAAGCATGGTAAAAATCTGTTGAAGCCTCTACAATTACCTCAAAATGGTTCTCCATTGATAAATCAACAGCTTCCTTTCCTTTTTTTCCTGCATCAACGCATTCATAATAAACATCCTTGATATTGAATTTCTCCAATAAATCAGTTTTCATGATATCACTCATTCCTCTTGGGAATTCATACTCCACTTCAAATTCTAAATCGTCATTTTCTGACAAACGAGATTCCAAAAAGCGATCTGGAAAACGGAATGCATCTTGCCAGTTCAAATAATCTTGCCACAATCCGAAACGGCGAACGTTATTACCAAGATCAATTAATTTGAATTCGCTTTTGTTCGGCAATTTACGTGAACCTCTTCCAATCATTTGGTGGTACAAAGTCAATGATCTTGTTGCACGGTTCAATATAATAGTCTGAACAGTTGGCTCATCAAATCCTGTGGTTAGAATTCCAACTGAAGATAAAATTGCATCTGGTGTTTCTTTGAACCATTTCAAGATGTCTTTTCTATCCTTATCACTATACGTTGAATCTAAATGTCGAATCGGATAACCACGTTTCTTGAAGGTCTCTTCAACTCTTAAAGAAGTATCAATTCCTGAATTAAAAATCAACGTTTTGTTTCCTACAGCAACTTCCTCATAAGCAAAAAGTAATTTCTCTTGCATGAAAAAGTTTCCGTAAACCTGATCTGAACTGTTAACTGTGAAATCTCCGTTGGAACCAATTTTCAATCCATGTAAATTAACATCATACGTATATGATTCAGCATTAGATAAATACCCGCCTTCAATTAAAGAAGAAATACTTTCTCCAACAATTAATTTATTGTAATTATCGTTTAATGGCAATGCTTTATTACTACTTAAAGGTGTTGCTGTAACTCCTAATATATTACCGTTTTCATAAAAT
>JBILYS010000362.1:0-2714 GCA_044377625.1 Crocinitomicaceae bacterium | reverse complement strand
TCAATGCGTTGTTTTTTCAAAATTGAAATCACATCAATTGAGGCGCAACTTGCCAACGAACCCGCTAACAATTCCATTGGTCGAAATCCCAAACCTTTACCTCCAATAGATGGGTTTGCATCGATTATTACAGTACTCCCATTTTCATTATTCAATTCAAGAACAAATGGCGCTTCGATTCTTTTCAGCTTTAATTTCATGTTTTCGGTAATTTATTTAATCTCCCCTGTGTTTCATCTATTTTAGTTTTGTCATGGTTTTTAATCAAAAACACATGCCAAAACTGATTCTCGTTCTTTTTTCCACGACGGATTTCATCCGTCGTTGCAAACATTTAACTCCTCTGGAGTTTTAATACTCGTTCTCAATAATTTTTCCTGTACTGATTTAATCCGTCGTTACAAACATTTAAATCCTCTGGAGTTTTAATACTCGTTCTTAATAATTTTTCCACGACGGATTTCATCCGTCGCTGCAAACATTTAAATCCTCTGGAGTTTTAATACTCGTTCTCAATAATTTTTCCTATACAGATTTAATCCGTCGTTACAAACATTTAAATACTCTGGAGTTTTAGATTAAATCAAAGTAGTCCATTTTTTCCTTTTAGCAATCCAAATATAACTGTTCCAGTAAATGCACCCGCCAATAATATCAATCCAATTTGCCAATGAAGTCCAACAAGAATATAAACTGGGGCTGAACATGCGCCAGAAATTGACCACCCAAGTCCAAAAATAAGTCCGCCAATAATGTTAGCTTTTAATTCCAGTTTCTTTGGTTTGACTTCAATTTGATTCCCTTGAGCTGATTTAATTTTCTTCTTTTTGATAATAAATAAGAACACTGCAGACGTCCCAATTGCAGAAAAAAGTAAACCAAACATATGAAACGATTGGAAGTGAAACATTTCTTGAATTCTGTACCACGAAAATGCTTGGGAAGCCAATAAAATTGATCCGAAAGCGAATCCTAAAAAAAGTGTAATGATAAATTTCAACATCTTAATAAATAATTGGATTGATAAATAATGAGCCGATTAATCCTCCGACAAAAAAGGAAACGGTGGCAATAATTGAACTAGTGGCAAATTGCGAAACGCCCATTATACAATGTCCAGCCGTGCATCCGTTAGCATAACGCGCTCCGAATCCAACTAAAATTCCACCCAAGAAGAATTGCAAGCCATTTTTCACATCGTAAATAGTAACCGCTACTTTTTCATAATCTAACACTGGTTGAATCACAACTTGATCAAACGCTCCAAAAAGCTGAAAAGCAGCGAATCCAGAAAGAACTAAACCTAGCGCAAAGTGAATTTGCCAACGGTCTTGTTCTTTTGAATAATTGAAATACTTAATCTTCGGTAGTAAAGTCGCTCCAATGAAGCGGTAACTCGATGAAATTCCAAATTGTTTTTCACGTAAAATCAATAATAAAGGTACAATGAGTCCAATTAACGGTCCTGCAAAATACCATGCTAAAGGTGTATTCATATTTTTAGTTTTCTATTTCTGATAAATACTGAATGTGTTCTCTTTTCAATTTTTCCGTTTGATTGGAAGCAACAAATGGTTCAGGAAGAACAATCAATGATACATCTTTCAATTGATTTAAATCAAAGGATTTAATGTCACTAAATCTCACCCAACCAGTTTGGTAATTGTATTCACCTCCCTGATACACCTCATCAATTCTATAAAAAGGAATTTCATTGATCGATTCAATATATTCAGAACCGATGTATACTTTTAAGAAAAAATCATCTTCCAAATCAGCGGCAACATGTTCTGTCGATTTTCTATATTCATATTGATAATCAAATTGTAAGGCAGAAATATCTGAAAGAACAGCACTTGCCGTTGGGTAGCTCCCTGCTCCTTTTCCAATGAACAATTGTTTATCAGAAAACAGCGCTTCTACTACTACAGCGTTGAATTCGTTATCAACTTGATATGCAAAATGATCATTTTTGACAAAGTGCGGCGCAACGAATCCTACAATGTCATCATTCAACTTTTCGGCACGAGAAAACAATTTAATCCTAAATCCTTTTTCACCAGCGTATTTCACATCCTGCGGTTTGATGTTTCTAATGCCATAATTGAATACTTTCTTCGGCTCTACGATTAATCCAAAGGCATGTTTTATCAATAAAACCAATTTGAATTTCGAATCAAAACCATCTACATCCAACGTTGGATCTATTTCTGCAAATCCCAATTCAGTCGCTTTCTTTAAAGCATCTTGATAAGAAACACCAAAATTAGACTGTGTTAAAATATAATTTGTCGTGCCATTCACGATTCCTTGCACGGAAGAAAGTGAATCGTTGTTATAATATTCTTCTAAATTTCGAATGATCGGAATTGAACCACCAACAGCTGCTTCGTATAGAATAGAAACATTATTTTCTTTTGCCAATTGAATCAATTCTTCAAAATGTTCTGCAATCATTTTCTTATTGGCAGAAACAACATGCTTCCCACTTTTTAACGCTTGTTTAACAATTTCAAATGCAGCTTCACTGTCATTGATTAACTCTACAACAACATTAATTGCTGCATCATTCAAGATGTCATTTTTGTCGAAAGAAAACAATTCTGTTCCAATCGATCTTTTCTTCGTTGGATCTTTAACAACGATTCTAGAAATACGTGCTTCAAGTAATTTACTCTTATTCAATACTTCATAAAGGCCAGTTCCTACTACCC
>JBILYS010000057.1:0-7933 GCA_044377625.1 Crocinitomicaceae bacterium | reverse complement strand
ATACCAGCAATACCAGATCCTACAACGCAAACTTTTAGTTTATTTTCCTTCATACAATATTCCTTCTGTGAATTTAAAAAATGAAAGCCGAAAATGTTCTATTTTTAGAAAAAAAATATGATAGGAAAAGCAATTGGTTTGGGTGGAATCTTTTTAAAATTTAAGAATCCAACAAAAATGAATCTTTGGTATTCTGAAGTTTTAGGTTTGACAACGAATGATTATGGTGTGTTATTCTCTTTCAATTCCGATCAATCAAAATCAGCATTGTTACAATTAGGAACTTTTTCAACCGATAGTGACTATTTTGGCAGTGAATCACAGCAAGTAATGATCAATTTTCGAGTAGACAATTTAGAACTTATGCTCATTCGACTAAAAGCCGAAAACGTTGAAATATTAGATGAAATGGAAACATATGAATATGGTAAATTCATTCATATTAGTGATCCAGAAGGAAATAGAATTGAATTATGGGAACCTATTGATGCTGCATTTTCAGAAGAACCAACAACAGAAATGAGATAAATTACTTTAAATTAGCTAAGTAACGTTCCAGATTTGGATTCTCTAACATGACATCTGAACCAAGGAATAGAACTTTTTTGCAACCGTTTCTTTCGATCCATAGTTCTAAATTTGAAACACCAACCATCAACGTACCATTGATATCAATCTTGTGAACAGGTTTTTGATTTTTATCAAAAATTGAGCGAATATCTAAAATTTCTTTATCAACCTCTTGATTTTCAGTAAATATAACAAGACCATCGATTCCTTCTTCTGAATCTTCATTTTTAGATGAAAATTCCAGAACTTCAATGTTAAGTTCATTTACCCAAGAAGTCAGGTAGTGTGAAAACCGAGAATTGTCTTTTAAAAAAATCTTGTCTAATTTCATTGGTGTCCTAATGCTGATTTTTCTAAATCATGTTGGGGGTGCAAAAGTAATACATTTATTGAATTATTCGTGAAAATAATCACATTAATAACCCAATATCTTTAAATAATCTGCTGCTGTTTGTTCTTCACTAAATAATTCTGTTTGCAATTTACCATTTTCGTCGCGTTGAATCAAAATATGCTTTGGTTCTGGGATCAGGCAATGTTTCAATCCACCAAATCCTCCGATTGTTTCTTGGTATGCTCCTGTGTTGAAAAAGCCGAGATACAAAACTTTATTCCGATCGTATTTTGGAAGATAAATAGCATTTGAGTGTTGTTCAGAATTGTAATAATCGTCACTATCGCACGTCAAACCACCAAGTAAAACACGCTCGTAATCGTCATTCCACCGATTTACAGGCAACATAATATACCGTTGATTTATTGCCCATGTATCCGGAAGATTCGTCATGAAAGAAGAATCAATCATGTTCCACTTTTCTCTATCATTTTGCTGTTTCTGGTGCAATACACTGAAAATAGCGCCACCGCTTTCTCCAACGGTAAACGACCCAAACTCTGTAAAGATATTTGGTTCTGGAATTTCATTGTCAGCACAAACACGTTGCACTTGAGTCAAAATTTCACGTACCATATAAGCGTAATCAAAATCGAAAGCCAAAGACTTTTTAATAGGAAAACCACCACCGATATTCAATGAATCCAATGTAGGACAGACCTTTTTTAAATCACTATAAATACGCAAACATTTCGTTAATTCATTCCAATAATAGGCTGTATCATTGATTCCTGTGTTAATGAAAAAATGCAACATTTTCACTTCAACACGTGGATTGTCTTTCAACATTGCTTTGTAAAAAGGAACAATTTCACGGTAACGAATTCCTAATCGGGAGGTATAAAATTCGAATTTAGGTTCTTCTTCAGATGCAATTCGAATTCCAATTTTAATATCCTTTTCTGTTTTAGCTAAAAGGTCTTGTAATTCCTGCGTATTATCAACTATAGGAATAACATTCAACTTTCCATCATTGATTAAACCTGCAATATTGTCGATATATTGCTTCGGCTTGTATCCATTACAAATTACATATTTTCCATCCGTTAATTTTCCAGAATTATAAAGATTTCGAACAATATCAATGTCGAATGCTGACGATGTTTCTATATGCACATCATTTTTCAGCACCTCATCTAGTACAAATGAAAAATGACTACTTTTTGTACAATAGGAATAATAGTAATTTCCAGAATAACCTAAATTACTGATTGCTTCTCTAAACCAGCCTTTTGCTCGTTGAATATTGTTTGATATTTGCGGTAAATAATTGAATTTTAGAGGAGTTCCATAATCCTTAATTAAACGCATCAGGTCTATACCATGAAAAAATAAATGATCTTCTCTTAAATGAAATTCATTCTGTGGAAAATCAAAAGTTTGGTCAATTAAATCAATATACTTCGTTCTCATTTACTTCTACTGCACTAAATTATTTTTAATCACTTAAAGGATTTCCAAAATTCTTTCTGTTGGTCGACCAATAATTGCCTTGTTGCCTTTTATTACGATAGGGCGCTCAATAAGTTTCGGAAATTTAATCATTGCCTCAATCCATTCTGAATCAGTCAAGATTTTATCTTTAAAATTCGATTTAAACTCGTCTTCTCCTTTACGAATCAATGCTTCAGGCTTGATGCCTAATTTGATAATAATTGCTTCTAAATCTTTGTAAGTCGGGATGTTTTTCAAATAATCTACAACAGAATAATCTACTCCTTTTTCAGTAAGAAATTCAAGAGCACATCTACTTTTAGAACAACGAGAATTGTGAAATACGATAATTGAATCTGCCATACCTTCATAATTGGGTTACAAAGATAAGTGTTTATTGAATCATACTATATGTTTTACTCTTTTTTTAAAAATCAAAAATCACGTTTCTCATCCAATCAATTGCGTAAAAAGTGCTTGATTATTGTTCAAGTATTCATATTTAAAATGCAACTTATCCAAATTGAAATAAATTCTCTTCAAATCTTCCGGACTTTTTAATTCAATCCCAACAACTGCTGGTCCGCTTTCTCTGTTATTTTTCTTAGAGAATTGAAAAAAGGTGATGTCATCATCTGGACCTAAAATTTCAGTAACAAAATCTTTCAATGCTCCTGGTCTTTGAGGAAATTGAATTAAGAAATAATGTTTTAATCCTTCGTAAAACAGAGAACGCTCTTTTATTTCTTCAGTTCGTGTGATGTCATTGTTGCTTCCACTCACAACACACACACATTTTTTACCTTTAATTTCATCTTGATAAAAATCTAAGGCAGCAATACTTAACGCTCCTGCCGGTTCAACAACAATTGCTTCTTCATTGTACAATTTTAAAATTGTTGAACACACTTTTCCTTCAGGAACTAAAATGATATCATCAAGATTCATTTTACATATTTCAAAATTCAAATCCCCGACTCTTTTTACTGCAGCACCATCGACAAATTTGTCAATTTCATCCAATGTAATATTCTCATTAGCGGCAATTGATGTTTTCATTGAAGGAGCACCAAAAGGTTCAACGCCTATTATTTTTGTGGTTGGGCTTAATGCTTTAAATACTGTCGAAACACCAGCAGATAATCCTCCTCCACCAATAGGCACAAATAAATAATCGATTGATTCCTTGATTTGTTCAAGAATTTCAAGTCCAACAGTTCCTTGTCCAGCAATGACTTTTTCATCATCAAAAGGATGTACAAAAACATTGTTATTCGCTTCACAGAATTCTAAGGCTTTTTTATAAGTATCATCAAAAGTATCTCCTTCCAAAATTATGTGAACATTATTTTTACCAAACAATTCGACTTGTTTTATTTTCTGCTTTGGCGTTGTTGCTGGCATAAAAATAGTACCTTGAATATTTAATAAATGACATGAATACGCCACACCTTGCGCATGATTTCCTGCACTTGCACAAACAATTCCTTGTTTCCTTTCATTTGATTGGAGGCAATTAATTTTATTGTAAGCTCCTCTAATTTTATAAGAACGAACCACTTGAAGATCTTCTCTTTTAAGATAAATTGAGGCATCGTATTGACTTGACAAATTAATACTCAAACTACACGGTGTTTCGAGAATAATCCCGTGTAAATTTTCCTTGGCAGCTTTTATTTCTTCAAGTAGTTCCATTAGATTCTAACAATTGATTTTTGAATTTTCGCTTTGTTACCACAAAATCTTTTTGGCATGATTTTACAAAAAAATATATGCCAAAAAAGAGAACTATTTCATGTTTTTTTCGCTGGACTGCATCCAGCGCTAAAAACATATAACCCCTAAAGGGGTATAAATTCGTCTTGTGGTATTCTAACTATTACTCCAAATTAATTTAACTTTTTCATATCCGTCATCATTCCTCGTAACCATGCTCCAACTTCTTCAATTGGGTGTTGACGAATTGCCGTATTTACTTCAATCAATTCCAAATTATCCACTTCATTGGTTGATGAAAAATGATGACCGATAACATTCAATTCTATGGTTGACATGAACTCTTTTAATAAGGGCTTGCACGCATGATCAAATAAGTAGCAACCGTATTCAGCGGTATCCGAGATAATTCTGTTCATTTCGAATAATTTCTTTCTCGCGATTGTATTGGCAATCAAAGGTGCCTCATGAAGCGACTCGTAATAAGCTGATTCGGCAACGATTCCTGTTTCAGTCATAGTTTCATAAGCCAATTCAACCCCGGCTTTTACAAATGCTATTAATAAAGTTCCTTGATCAAAATAGGTTTGTTCTGAAATAGCAGTGCTAGTTGCTGTTGTTTTTTCGAAGGCAGTTTCACCTGTTTGTCTTCTCCAAGTATGCAATTCGACATCACCATTCTTCCAATCTTCCATCATTCTTTTAGAAAAATCACCGCTCATGATATCATCCATGTGCTTTTGAAAAAGTGGACGCATAATCGCTTTTAATTCTTCAGCCATTTCAAACGCTTCAATTTTTGCAGTATTTGATAATCGGTCCATCATATTTGTAATACCGCCATGCTTCAATGCTTCCGTAATTGTTTCCCAACCATATTGGATCAATTTCGCTGCATACGCAGGTTCGATTCCTTTTTCAACCATTTTGTCGAAAGATAAAATAGAACCTGTTTGAAGCAAGCCACACAAAATTGTTTGTTCGCCCATTAAGTCCGACTTAACTTCTGCGACAAAAGAAGAAAGTAAAACACCAGCTTTGTGCCCGCCAGTTGCGGCAGCATATGCTTTAGCTTGTTCCAAGCCTAAACCATTTGGATCATTTTCTGGATGAACGGCTATTAATGTTGGTACTCCGAATCCACGTTTATATTCTTCACGTACTTCAGTACCGGGACATTTTGGAGCAACCATAATTACAGTTATATCCTTTCTGATTTGCATTCCTTCTTCAACGATATTGAATCCATGTGAATAGGACAAAGTGGAATCTTTTTTCATCAATGGCATGATTGCATTGACAACTGAAGTATGCTGTTTGTCAGGAGTTAGATTACAAACTAAATCTGCCCAAGGAATCATTTCTTCATACGTTCCTACGATAAAACTATTGTCCGCTGCATTCTGGAAAGAGGGTCTTTTTTCTAAAATAGCATCTTCTCGCAATGCATACGAAATATCTAAACCAGAATCGCGCATGTTTAATCCTTGGTTTAATCCTTGAGCGCCACAACCAACAATGACAATTTTTTTACCTTTCAAAGCATTTATCCCATCTTCAAAATGTGATTGATCGAGGAATTCGCAGGTTGCTAATTGTTCAACTTGTTTTCTAAAAGGCAATTGATTAAAGTAATTTTTCATCGGTATATCTTTATTAATTTTCTAATTCTTCTAAATAGTGTTCTAATGTTTTCATTGGTTTTGAAATAGCAACTCTTCCAGAGCGCACAAATTCCAGCACACCAATTGAACTCAGATCATTGAATAATACTGTCAGTTCTTCTGGTTGACCAGTTTTTTCAACGATGGTAAAATCTTTTTCAATTGTCAAAATGCGCGCATGGTGTTCACGAACAATTTTTTCAGCGCCACCGTTTGCAAATGCTTCGGTCGACAATTTATACAAGGCTATTTCTTGGTGCACAACCTCATCATCCGTATGAAAAAATGCTTTTAAAACTTCAACTTGTTTTTCAATTTGCGCCACTACTTTTCTCACTTGATCCAAAGAAGTATGCACGACAATTGTATAACGATAGACACCTTTAACTTCCGATTCAGAAGCTGTGATACTCTCAATATTTAAATGACGTCTTGTGAAAATGATGGTAATTCTATTTAGAATTCCGATACTATTTTCTGTGAAGACCGATATGTTATAAGCTCTTTCCATACTCATTAATTTAAACGTATTTCAGAAACAGATGCTCCTGTTTCAATCATTGGGAACACATTTTCCTCTTGTTCCACGACAACCTCCAATAAAAAAGCTCCTGTCGAATTCAATAGTGTATCTAAGCCATTATCAAGTTCATTTCTTTTTGTGATTTTCAACGCATCGATTGAATATCCTTTAGCAATTGCTGTAAAATTTGGATTCACTATTTCTGTAAACGAATACCTGCGATCAAAAAACAATTGTTGCCATTGTCTCACCATTCCAAGGAAATTGTTGTTAAGAATTAAAATTTTAACATCCACTTTTGCTTGTAGGATTGTCCCTAACTCTTGAATGGTCATTTGAAATCCACCGTCTCCAATTATTGCCACAACTGTTTTTTCTGGATTCCCAAGTTTTGCGCCAATAGCAGCAGGCAAACTAAATCCCATTGTTCCTAATCCTCCTGAAGTAACATTGGATCTAAAGCCTTTATATTGGTAGTATCTGGATGTTATCATTTGATGCTGGCCAACATCTGTTACAATTATTGCTTGACCATTTGTTTTTTCTGAAAGTAAGTTTACAACTTCAGCCATTTTCAATTCATCACTCGTAGGATGTTTTGCTTCGTTTACAACACTTTCATTCTCTATTTTTTCCAATGCTCTGAATTCTCCTAGCCAATTTTCATGCTTTTTCGGAGTAATCAATTCCGTTAAATGCACTAACGCTTCTTTGGCATCTGCTAAAACTGCTACATCTGCTTTTATTATTTTGTTTAATTCGGCAGCATCTATGTCGAAGTGAATCACTTTTGCTTGTTTCGCATAACGAGAAACGTCGCCAGTAACTCTGTCATCGAACCTCATTCCAATAGCCAAAAGGACATCACATTCATTCGTTAATATATTGGGAGCATAATTACCATGCATTCCTAAATAACCCACATATAAAGGATGATCAGTTGGAAAAGCACCAAGTCCTAACAAAGTTGAAGCCACTGGAATTCCAGATTTTTCAGCAAAAGCAACTAATTCTTGTTCTGCTCCAGATAATATTATTCCTTGTCCAATTAATAAAAATGGCTTTTGAGCACTATTCAGCAAATCCACCGCTGCATTCAAATCATTCATTTGAATCGTTGGTTTTGGCGAATAACTCCTGATTTTTTCACACGGCTTGTATTCAAAATCAGTCATTCCGAATTGAGCATCTTTTGTAATATCAACCAAAACGGGTCCTGGTCGACCAGAACCGGCAATATAAAATGCTTTTGCCATTGCTCCAGCGATATCTTCAGCCTTGGTTACTTGGATATTCCATTTGGTTACCGGCATTGATATTCCAATGACATCTGTTTCTTGAAAAGCATCGGTACCCAAAAGATGGGATGCAACTTGACCAGTAACACAAACGACTGGCGTAGAATCGATCATTGCATCAGCCAATCCAGTAATAAGATTTGTGGCCCCAGGTCCTGAAGTAGCAAAGCAAACCCCAACTTTACCAGAAGTTCTTGCGAATCCCTGAGCAGCATGAATCGCACCTTGTTCGTGTCTTACCAGAATATGATTCACTTGTTCTTTAAAATCGTAAAGTGCATCATAAATAGGCATAATTGCCCCTCCTGGATAACCAAATAGTGTATCAACTTTT
>JBILYS010000097.1:0-6475 GCA_044377625.1 Crocinitomicaceae bacterium | reverse complement strand
TGCTGCTCCAGCACCAGAAACGATGATACGTACTTCCTCTATTTTTTTACCTGCTAATTCTAAAGCATTCAATAAAGCAGCAGAAGAAATGATTGCAGTACCGTGTTGGTCATCGTGCATCATTGGAATATCCAATTCTTCTTTCAATCTTCTTTCAATTTCGAAAGCTTCAGGCGCTTTTATATCTTCTAAATTAATTCCTCCAAATGTTGGTGCAATTGCCTTTACAGTTTGAATAAATAATTCTGGATCACTCGCATCAACTTCAATATCAAATACATCAATATCAGCAAAAATTTTAAATAGTAGTCCTTTCCCTTCCATAACAGGTTTAGAAGCAAGTGGACCAATATTTCCAAGTCCTAATACAGCTGTGCCATTTGTAATGACAGCAACTAAATTAGCTTTACTTGTATATTTATAAGCGTCATCCGGATTTTCTGCAATTTTCAAACAAGGTTCAGCAACACCCGGAGAATATGCCAAAGATAAATCTCTTTGGGAAGAATAAGGTTTAGTAGGTACCACCTCTATTTTCCCTGGCTTCCCAGATGAATGATAATCTAATGCGTCTTGTTTTTTTATTTTAGCCATAACCCTCTATTGAAGGCGCCAAAGATACAAAAATGCTTTGAAGATGTGCAAAAATAGCAATGTAAAGACATAAAAAAAGCTCGGATCCTTTCGGATACGAGCTTTCTCAGATTATCTTAAATATTATTTAATGATAACGTTTTGGCTAGTAGAAACACCATTCGTTGAAATAGTAACGATATAGCTTCCTTTAGCGAATTCACTAACAGGAATTGAAAGTGTTTGAGCACCATTCAATGAAGTATGATTTTGAGTTGCAACAACTCTACCTTGAAGGTCTAGCATTGTAACAACATAATCACTGTTTACTGCTTCGAAAGAAACATTCAATACATCTGAAGCAGGGTTAGGATAAACATTAAAATTAACAGCTTCCAATTCACCAATAGCAGAAGTTCCATCAGTTTTCATTGCTGCATCTCTTGTCATAACAGCACCGAAATTTCCAAGATTTAAGTTAATGATTGTATTAGAACCACTTACTATTTCCATTCCATATTGACCAGCAGGATTTGTTCCATAACCGAAACCATCTCCATAAACGTCAGTCATAATAACTTTATAACAATTCGTTCCAGCTGGCAAAGTAACTGAATGCGTTTTTGTTTGTAATGCATCAGGTCCACCAGAAGCAGTTCCACCAGCTCCAATATAAGGTCCACCAGAAGCTACTAATGCATTCGTAGCAGAATTTCTAATTTCCCATGCTGTTTCAGAAGGATAATTGTCAGTATAAACTTTTACAGTAATGTTCGCACCTGTAAGGTTAGCTGATACTAAACTCATATTATCAACTGTCAAAGCACCATTAAATGGAGCTGAACCGTTAACTAAAGTCATTTCAACAGTATAAGTTGAAGCTAAGTTAAACGCCATAGCTGGAAAAGTAACAGTACCTACAGCAAATTGAGCTACATTTCCAGAAAAAGGAGTAGTTGCTACTTGAGCACCATTCTCTTTTAAAATCATTGTACCTGAAGTTATAGCATTCGTTCCGTAATTGTCAAAAGTAACAACTGCATCGCCATTAGTTGAACACATAGCAATTTCTGATCCTTCAACTTGAACATGATTAGTTACACCTGTTAAAGCACCACATGCAGCATTGATATCTGCTTTAATTTGAGCAGCAGTTAACTGGCCAATTTCATATACTAATCCATCAGGACAAATACGGTAAATTGTTGGGAAGTAAGTAATTTCATAAGCAGTTGCGATAGCAGCATTATCAAGAATTGGATAAGGCGTACCAGTTACCCAATCTCCTTGAGTATTTCCTCCAGTACCATTTAAATCTGCAGTTGTAGTTGCAGCATCTCCTTCAACATAAAACACCATAACTTCATCTGAACCATCTGGACCATATGCATTATAAATATCTCTTAATGCATGCGTGTTATGATAACCCCAACATGGTCCACACCATGTAGCTGAAACATCAATAATTACAGTTTTTCCTGCCGCAAGTATTGTAGACAAAGTATGTGAATTACCAAATTGATCTGTTGCTGTAAAGTCCGGAGCAGGACTTCCATCTGCAATTTGAGCATTTGCTGAGAAAGCTCCAACAAATAATGCAGCACTAAGTAATAATTTTTTCATAGTTTAATAATTTTTAAGTTATTGTAAATATTAAAAGTAAAGTTAAAGATTAAGTTCCTCTAAAAAAACAAGAAATATAAGAGATTATTGGAATCCTAATTTTCAAACCAATATTTAGACATAAAAAAAGGCGGATTAACCGCCTTTAACTTATTTCTTTTTTAATTCTTCTTTCACAAAGAGTTCAATTGCTCCTGTCATTGATGGAGCATTCGGCATTGGAGCATGTAAATCCAATCTAAGATTATTCTTGACGACAGCATTTGAAGTCGTTGGGCCAAATGCAGCAATTTTAGTGTTATTTTGTTTGAAATCAGGGAAATTCTTTAAAAGTGATTCTATTCCGCCTGGGCTAAAGAATACAAGCATGTCATAATAAACATCTTCCAAATCAGATAAATCTGAAGCAACAGTTTTATAAAGAACAGCTTTAGTGAAATTATATTTATGCTCCTCTAACGTTTCAGGTATTTTATCTCTCAAGATATCAGTGCAAGGCAAAAGGAATTTTTCTGCTTTGTGTTTTTTCATAACTTCAACAAGATCTTCTATTGTTTGTTTTCCATAGAATATTTTACGTTTTCTATATGTAACATACTTTTGCAAATACAAGGCAACAGCTTCTGAAATACAGAAATACTTCATTGAGTCAGGTACTTCAAATCTTATCTCTTCAGAAATTCTAAAAAAATGGTCAATTGCCGTTTTGGAAGTTAGGATAATTGCTGTATGGTCAGGAATATTTACCTTTTGCAAGCGAAATTCTTGAGCATCCACTCCTACAACATGAATAAAAGGTCGAAAATCTATTTTCAACTTATACTTTTCTGCCAAATCATAGTAAGGCGATTTATCTCCTTCCGGTTTAGGTTGAGATACTAATATTGTTTTGATTGCCAACGTAATCTATTTTTAATTTCAACATTCAAATCACAAATGAAAATTCTTTATTACATAATAGTATATTATGAATAGTGGTAGAATTTCCAGGGTGCAAAAATATAAAATTAAATAATACCATGACACTCCGTTCGATAAAACAATATATGAATTTTTTAAAAGTCTCACAAAATACCTCATTAGGAACAACCCCAGAAATATACTTAAAAACAGTTTGTTAAATTCTGGATTCATAATCCAAAGTAGCGATAAGAGCGCAAAAGAAATTCCTATAAATTGATTTCCTGTTAAAGTAATAACATGTATTGAAAATAGTTGTTTTTGTTCGCCAGTGAACCAAGCCAACAACATCAATCCTACTGTTTCTATAAAAAAAAGTCCTATTGGAATTGTAATGGCAATAATAGTTGCTGAAAAATTATCCAATAACATAAATCGATTTAAATACAAAAAACAACAAAGAGAAAAACTAATGAAATAATTAAAAATTAAGAAAACAGAACTTAAAGAACCAAGATTCATATTTTCTTTGAGCTCCTGATCTATGGCTGAATTTTGAAAAAAAACAGCTATTACCGTTTTTAATGATTTGGTATTATATAGCCTTGACATGCTTATTAATAAAAAGGAAATTAAAAGCACGACTAATAATACAATAGTAAACGTTTCATTTCTTAAAGATAATGCAGTTGGCACATCCCCATTTTCACTTCCAAAAATGTGTATTAAATTCACTTCGTTTATTAAATTTTAATAATCATTGAGACAAAGTTAACAACCTAGCATAAGAATCTTTCAATGTGAACAAAATATATTTAAATTTGTCTTACTTAAAAGAAATGAAATGAGAACTGATTTATACGTACATCCCGATTATTACAACATGGATGATTTGTTGTCT
The DNA here is from genome assembly GCA_044377625.1 of Crocinitomicaceae bacterium. GTDB lineage: Bacteria > Bacteroidota > Bacteroidia > Flavobacteriales_D > Crocinitomicaceae > M0103. The sequence goes on along the minus strand of JBILYS010000097.1, from coordinate 2,478 downwards.
GAAGAACACAAATTAGTAAGAGATGCTGCAAGAGCTTGGGTTAAAAAGGAAGTTTCACCTATAATTGATGATCATTATGAAAAGGCAACTTTTCCAATGCATCTTTTAAAGGGACTTGGTGAAATTGGAGCATTTGGCCCCTATATACCTGAAGAATATGGTGGTCCAGGTTTAGATCATATTTCATATGGTTTAATAATGCAAGAACTAGAAAGATGTGATTCTGGACTTCGATCAACAGCTTCAGTTCAATCTTCATTAGTGATGTATCCAATTTGGAAATATGGTTCTGAAGAGCAAAAACAAAAATACTTGCCTAAATTAGCTACTGGCGAAATGATGGGTTGTTTTGGTTTAACTGAGCCAGATCATGGGTCAAACCCTTCAGGGATGACCAGTAATTTCAAAGATGCCGGTGATCATGTTATTTTGAATGGTGCAAAAATGTGGATTTCAAATGCCCCATTTGCAGATATTGCAGTTGTTTGGGCGAAAGATGAAAGTGGAAGAATTCACGGTTTAGTCGTTGAAAGAGGTATGGAAGGATTTTCAACACCAGAAATGCATGGTAAACTTTCCTTGCGTGCTTCGTCAACAGGAGAATTAGTTTTTGTTGATGTAAAAGTTCCAAAGTCAAATATATTACCAGGAAGAACTGGCTTAGGTGCTCCTTTAAGTTGCTTGGATTCGGCACGTTTTGGAATTGCGTGGGGTGCACTTGGTGCCGCTATGGATTGTTATGATCAAGCTCTGCGTTATTCAAAAGAAAGAACTCAATTTGGTGTTCCAATTGGTTCATTCCAGTTGATCCAGAAAAAATTGGCTGAAATGATTACAGAAATCACGAAGGCTCAATTATTAACTTTACGATTAGGCCAATTGAGAAATGAAGGAAAAGCAACATCTGCACAAATCTCAATGTCGAAAAGAAATAATGTTGAAATAGCATTAAATATAGCACGTGAAGCAAGACAAATTCATGGCGCAATGGGAATAACAAGTGAATATTCCATTATGCGTCATATGGCTAATTTAGAATCTGTTTTAACGTATGAAGGAACACACGACATCCATTTATTGATTACAGGTATGGATATTACTGGTATTCCTGCATTCACAAGAGAAATGATTTAATTGCTCAAATAATAAAATTAAAAGCCATTCGTCAATTGTCGGATGGCTTTTTTATTGAATCTATTCTTACATTTGCTTAAATCATTTTAATATGAGACTGCTACTTTTGATTATCCTTCTTACATTTTCCCCCTCGCTATTTAGCCAAAAGGAGTTGCGCAAAGAATTGGATGATTTAAAGAAAATTATTCGACAAAGTAGTTATTATGATTCGTCCCAAGTTTTTGCAAATGGTCAAAAAGCAATTTCCATCGCTCAAAAATTAAATGATCTAACGGAAGAAGCAACCATTTATCAATATTATGGAAACTTTTATTATTTCTCTTACAACCTACCAAAGGCTAAATCAAATTATGCTAAATCCATTGAGATAGCGCAAAAAGCAAATAACAATAAATTGGTGAATTCAACCAAGATACGGTTGGCTTTTGTTTTATCAGATTCTGATTTGTTAGCAGCTGAAAAGGAATTTCTTAATCTTTTAAATAGTGCTCTTCGTAATAAATATTTAGAGAATTCAATTGAAATCTACAACGGATTAGGGAATATTTATGACGCGCGTCAAATGAAAGATGAGGCATTAAAATATTATCTCAAAGGATTAAGAATTGCTGAAAAAACTGACAAAAAATACCTACATGCGATGTTGTTAAATAATATCGGTTTAATAAAATTAGAAAATGAACAAACTTCAGAGGCAGAGAAAGATTTTGTTCAAGGATTGAAAATTATTCAAGGTCTTAATGAAGATCGATTGAGCTTAAATTTGAATAACAATCTTGGTTTAGTAACTAAAAAACTTAAAAAGTACAGCAAATCAATTAACTACTATCACAATACATTATTACATGCAAAAGAACTTGGTTTCCCTTTAGGAAGAGGAGTTGCTTATTTAAATTTAAGCGACTCTTATCTAAGTAATAAAGAATTTTCTAATGCTACAAAGTATGTAGATTCTGCTCTCCAGATATTGATAAATTTTAAACAATGGGACTATGTTGGCACTGCTTATTTGATAAAAGCGACAATCTTTAAAGAGATAAAACAAAATCAACAAGCAAAACAATATATTGATTCTGTTTTTTCACTGAATAAAATCAATCCCATTCCAAATTCGGTAATGAATGCGCACGATTTATTGGGTGAAATTTTTGAGAGTGAAGGAAATTTCAAACTTGCTTATTTTCATTCAAATCGGTTTCATCATATGAATGACAGTATTTCAAAAATTGCGAACAAAGATCAATTTGCTCAACTTCAAGTAATTTATGGAAAAGAAAAGACAGAAACTGCACTTGAAGATGAAAAAAATAAAAACACCATTTTATCAAAAGAAAACGAACT
>JBILYS010000004.1:0-16767 GCA_044377625.1 Crocinitomicaceae bacterium | reverse complement strand
GCGATTATTTTAATTACAATTTTCGTTCTTTTAATTGGTATTGGCTTGGTTTACATTCGATATGTTCGTTTATCAAAAAAGCAACAACACGAGTTTACTCAAAAATTAATAGAAAATATAGACGAAGAAAGGTCCCGGATAGCGAAAGACTTGCACGATGATATTGGACAATCACTTTCCGTTATAAAATCCAAAATAAATCTCTTAAATACAGGTAAAATAAACGATGTTGCAGGATTAGATTTTGAGGTAGGTGAGGTTATCAATCAAACTAGGAATATTTCTCACTTTCTACATCCATCTTTAATTCAAAAACTTGGGTTGGAACGTTCGTTGGTTTCTTTAATTGAAAAAACCCAAAACAACACTGAACTAATTTGCAGCATTGATGTTGAGTGTCCGTTAGAATTTCTTTCCTTAGAAGAACAAACACAAATTTATCGAATTCTTCAAGAATGCATTAATAACACATTAAAACATGCTGAAGCAACGGCACTCAAAATTTCAATTCGAAAACAATTGTCCAATCTTGAAATAAAATATCGCGATAATGGGAAAGGCCTTTTTGAAAATAATAAAGCAAAGGAAGGTATTGGTCTCATGACTATTCGTGAGCGAGCAAATACGATCAAAGGGAAAATTAATGTAGCCCATTCACTTAATAGCAAAGGCTTCAAACTTATACTCACTATTCCAACTAATATATAATTATGCACATTCTTATAGCTGATGATCATCCAATATTTCGCAGTGGCTTAAAATTTTTATTGGAAGCTTCTTTTGATAAATTAACGCTCAATGAATTCGAAAATGGCCAGGCTTTATTAGACTACGCAAAAACAAATTTCGCAGACGTAATTATTGTAGACATTGATATGCCGATAAAAAATGGTTTACAAGTTTGTGAAGAGTTAACTGAAGATAAAAATCCAGCGAAAATCATTGTTTTAACAATGCACAAAGACCTTGAGTTGTTAAAACTTGCTTTTTATTATGGTGCGAACGGTTATTTAGTTAAAGACAATACCTCAGAAGAATTAGTCGGATGTATTCAAACAGTATTGGCTGGAAACAATTACTTAGCAAAAGGGATTCGAGATCAGGAGAATATGGGTGATCATGATGATGCTTCAAAATTTCATATCGCCGAATTATTAAATTCCCTAACGAGAACAGAGCTCAAAACACTAAAATTGGTAAGTAAAAAACTTTCGAGCAAAGAAATTGCAGATTTCCTTTTTGTTTCTGTCAAATCTGTGGAAAATTATCGTTCTAGAATTTGTAAAAAACTCAATTTAGATGCACGAAACAATAGTTTATTACTTTGGGTATTGGATAATAAATTGATAATTGACGGAATAAAATAGAAGTTTACTTTTTTAATTTATTCAAAATAGAAGTCGTTGAAAAACCTTCTACTAACTGAATAGCAATAACCTCCCCACCATTTTTCAACACAACATCTGATCCAACAATATATTTTTTTGATTGAGGGTCCTTTTCATTTGGGTCGTAATCTGCCCCTTTCACTAAAACATCAGGAACAAGTAATTCAATTATTTTTTGTGGCGTTTGTTCTTCAAAAAACACTACTAAATCGACAAAACCTAAACCAGCTAAGACAATTGCTCTTGCCTCTTCTGAATTAATCGGGCGATCATCTCCCTTTCCTTGTTGTTGAACTGACTTATCAGTATTAATTGCAACTATCAAACGATTGCCTAATTCCGCCGCTTTTGCCAAGTAAGTAACGTGACCTTTATGAAGGATGTCAAAACAACCGTTCGTAAAAACCACTTTGTCGCCTTTGATATGCCACAATGCCGTTAGACGTTTAGCATCTTCAATAGACACTATTTTACTCTCCAGATACGTTAATCGGCTCATCTTCTTTTGTGAAATTTTTTGGTAATAAAATTAGCGATATTAATCCTAACACAATCATAACTATGGTTTGACTTACCCAAAGCAACATTCCAAGTGCATTTCCAATTGCTTGTGCATCATCAGGATAATCCTTGCCAATATAAAATGCAACAACTAAACCAACTAACAATGGAAAAGTTCCAATGCCACCATTGGTAAACATAATACCCAATGAACCAGCTATAAAAGCCAATAAGATGCCTGGAAAAGCTATAGAAGATGTTTGCTCGAGGGCTAAAAATGGTACTGCAAACATTGCTACATAAGACCCCCAAATTATTAACGTGAAAAATAAATAAGCAAAAGGTTGTTTCAATTTAAAGATAGAAAGCAATCCTTTCAAAATATCTTTTGAAAAATTCAAAACCTTTAAACGAAAGTTTCTTTTAAAAACAATGAAGTAACTAAACACAAACCCAATAATAAGAATGAAAATATAGACGAACATTTTCAATGTAAAGGTTTCAGTTGAATTTGAGCCAACGCTACTAAATTTAAGTTCAATTTGAGATTTGATTTCAAGAAAATCAGCGTATCCTAAAAAAGCTGTAAGACACGCGATTGAAACAAGGACAACTAAATCTACTGCTCTTTCAGCGATAATTGTCCCAAAAGAGGAAGTAAATGGAATTCCATCGGATCGATACAGCATTGCAGAACGAGATGCTTCACCAGCTCTTGGAATCGTAAGATTCATAATGTAGCCGATCATTACAGCATGGTATCGATTCCAGAATTTTGTTTTGTAACCTAACGGTTCGAGCACATATTTCCACCGATAAGCGCGAGATATAAAAGCAATAAAACCAAGAATCATTGAAATTACAATCCAAAAATAATTTGCCTCACGGATTGCTTTGTAAAACAACAACTTTGCATCCTCTGTCATCCCAGCAAAAAACACCCAAATAAGATATACTCCTAATAAAAGTGGTACTACTGTTTTGACAAGGGTCAAAATTGTTTTTTTTGTCATTAATCAATCAAATTGGTTTCTTCATTTGGAAAAACTAAACATGGTTTAAATGATTTTGCTTCTTCAAAATCCATATATCCATAACCGATTATTATAATAACATCTCCCATAGCTACTCTCCTTGCTGCGGGGCCGTTCAAACAAATTGTGCCTGATTTTTTTGCACCTTTAATAACATACGTTTCGAAACGTTCGCCATTATTAATATTCACAATTTGGACTTTTTCCCCTTCAATCAAATTGGAGGCATTCATTAAATCCTCATCAATTGTAATACTGCCAATATAATTTAAGTCAGCCTGAGTAACTCTTACTCGATGAATTTTTGATTTTACTACTTGTATCAACATCTCTTTTCAATAATCAGAAACAAAGTTAATTGAAATTTAAAATTAGAGAAATTTTAATCGAAATGTACAGCAATTCTTTAAAGCTGAATAGTGTCAATTAATCTCACCCTGCCACAGAATGCGGCAATACAGCATGTAGAATCTTCGGACCAAGAATCACCAAGGCTTTGCAACGTATTTCCTTCTACTATTTCAAGATACTCTAACGTCAAATCTCCATTATTAAAATAAGCTATTGCCATTTTTTTTGCTTCTTGAGGATTAAATTTATACTTCAGCTCTTTTAAGTAAATGAGTGTTTGATATATAATTAATGCTTCTGTTTTTTGATTTTCAGTCAATCTTAAATTCCTACTACTCATTGCAATACCGCTATTTTCACGCAACGTTGGGCATGCTACGATTTCAATAGGTAAATTCAAAATCTCAACCATTTTTTTAATTATAGCGACTTGTTGAAAATCTTTCAACCCAAAGTAGGCTTTATTAGGTTGAACAATTTGAAATAAATTACGGACAACGTGCATTACACCTTGAAAATGCCCTGGTCGATATTTCCCTTCAAGTACCTCGTCAGTTCCATTTAATTCAATTTTATCAAATGAATCATTGGTTGGGTAAACTTCATTGTACTCAGGAGCAAAAATTAATATGTTTCCGGTATTTTCTAAAAATGCTACATCCGTTGATAACATTCTTGGGTATTTTTCAAGATCTTCTTTATTATTAAATTGAGTTGGATTCACAAAAATACTTACCACAACAACATCAACTTCTGTTATCGCTCTTTTAACTAATGCAAGATGACCTTCATGCAAAGCTCCCATTGTTGGAACAAAACCAATAGATTGATTTTCAGCTTTCGCTTTGTCAAGTGCAATTGTTAATGTTTGTCTTGTGTAAAATACACTCATAAGAATCTGTTGGTTAAAAAAGACCAAACGACAAAACTATTTCTTTTTGTTGAAGTTCCGATTTTTTTTCTATATTTTTGTACTGTTTTTACGAATCAATAATTCATGGAGAAAAAGAAAATACTTTTTGTATCACAAGAAATCGCACCCTTTTTACCAAAATCAGAAATCTCAAGTACCGCAAGACGTCTTCCTCAAGGAATTCAAGAATCTGGAAAAGAAATTAGAGTTTTTACTCCACGATTTGGAAGTATCAATGAGAGACGAAACCAACTTCATGAAGTAATTCGCTTATCAGGAATGAACTTGATTATTGATGACAATGATCATCCATTAATAATTAAAGTTGCATCAATTTCAGCAGCACGTATGCAAGTATACTTCATTGATAATGATGAATACTTCAAACGTAAAAATACAACTGCTGATGATAAAGGTGTTTTTTATAACGACAATGATGAACGATCAATGTTTTTCTGCAGAGGAGTTTTAGAAACTGTTAAAAAACTTGGTTGGCAGCCGGATGTTATTCACTGTCACGGTTGGATGACTTCATTGATGTCTTTATATATCAAAAAACTTTACAACAAAGACCCTCATTTTGCTGACACAAAAGTTGTTTATAGCATGTATAATGATGACTTTAACAATAATTGGGATGCACGATTTGCTGAGAAGCTTAAATTTGATGGCTTTGATGATGAGGTAGTGAATCAGTTGGCTGATACAAGTTTTGAAAATATTACTCGCGTAATAACAAAATATGCTGATGGAATTAACGTTTCAAGTGAAGAATTAACGCCATCATTGAAAGCAATATTTGATGAAGCGACATGTTTAAAACAAGAATACGTTGCTGAAGAAAATCAAACTAAGGTAATGTCTGAATTTTTTAATAAAGTAATTGAAGAAACTGTACTCATATAAAATGAATATTAAAGAATCCATATTGTGGCGGAAAGTTTTTGGATTTTCCGCTACTTTTTTATTAGTACTTTTCTTTACAGGTGGGTGTAAGAAAAAAGATTCAAATCTTGGAATCAATACAATTGATTCAAATGAATTATTAAATTCTGCTCAAATAGATACGTTTTCATTAACAACCTTTACAATTGAGGAAGATTCAGTTATTTCTGATAATCCTGCATACGCAGTTTTAGGTTCCTATAACGATCCAAAATTTGGAACATTTAAAGGAAGTTTCTATACACAATTTAGATTATCTGGAACTGACCCAAATTTTGGTGATATCTCAACAATAACAATTGATTCATTGATTTTAGGGTTGGAATATGCTGGTTACTATGGAAGTTTTACGAATCAAACATTAGAAGTTTTTGAAATGACTGAAAGCATCTATATTGATTCTACCTATTATTCTTTCTCGACAAAAAATCATTCGGTAACAAATTTAGTAGAAACAGGTTATGAAACGTTCACACCGGATCCCAATGGAATTACTGTTATTGGCGCGGATACAGTTGATACACAACTTCGAATTCGTTTAAAAAATGCTTTAGCGCAACAGTTCATTGATGAAGCAGATCCTTCTGGAGGTGCTACTTTTTCATCTAATGAAAATTTCTTAAATTATTTTAAAGGATTGTATGTAAACGTAAATAATGGATCTCAATCTAGTGGCTCAGGTGGTGTCTTTTATTTCAATTTGAATGATCCATTATCGAAATTGACTATTTATTACAAACAAGCCGGAGTCTCTAAAACATATGATTTTTTGATCAATTCAGAATGTGCAGATTTTAACCATGTTGATGTCAATAATTCTGGAACAAATGTTCAAACTGTTATCAATGATACAATAAGTGGTCAATCTGAATATTACTCTCAGGCATTTAATTCACGTGCGATAATTGATATACCTGGTATAGAAAATATTCCAAAAAATGCCATTATACACAAGGCTGAATTAATACTTCCTATACAATACCAAACAGGTGCGAAATATCTTCCTCCAAATGAATTATCTGTGTCTGCTAGAATTAATGGCGTTTTATCGGGAATAGGCGTTTTTGGTTTTTTCGATTATAGTTATAAAAAATATACCATTGACATAAAGAATTATTTGCAAGCATATGTCTCAGGTCAAATCAATACAACTGAACTTATTCTTTCTCCAAGATATTTTATTAATTCAGCTGAACGCGTTATTTTTAATGGCCCGTCTACTATTAATAAATCTAAACCAAAATTGGTAGTAACTTATACTGAATTTTAACATGTGTGGAATTGTAGCTTATATCGGTAAAAAACAAGCATATCCTATCATTCTAAAAGGATTAAAAAGATTAGAATATCGTGGGTATGATAGTGCGGGTATCGCATTATTAAATGAAGATCAAATCAACTTATATAAAAGGCAGGGTAAAGTAGCCAACTTAGAAGAGTTTGCGGCGAATAAGGATTTAAATGGTACTTCTGGAATTGGACATACTCGTTGGGCAACGCATGGTGCTCCAAATGATGTAAATGCGCACCCTCATTATTCTACCGATGGAAACCTTGCGTTAATTCACAATGGTATTATTGAAAATTATGATACCCTTCGTAAAGAATTGATTCTTCATGGTTACGTTTTTAAAAGTGAAACTGACACTGAAGTATTAGTACATTTAATTGATGACATCCAAAAAAACGAGCATGTTTCAATTGCTGAAGCTGTTAGATTAGCACTACTTAATGTAGTTGGAGCATATGCCATTGTTGTTATTTCAAAAGAGAATCCTAATCAATTGATTGCTGCAAGAAAAAGTAGTCCTCTGGTTGTTGGTATTGGAGGTGAAGGTGATTTTTACTTAGCATCTGACGCTACTCCTATTGTTGAATATACAAAAAGAGTTGTTTATTTAGAAGATGAAGAAATAGCAATAGTAGATTTAAATGATGGGCTAAAGATTTTCAACATCAATAATCAAGAAAAAACACCTTATATACAGCAATTAGAATTGCAATTAGAAGCTTTAGAAAAAGGCGGTTATGAGCATTTTATGTTAAAAGAAATTCATGAACAACCTCGTTCAATTAGAGATTGTTTTAGAGGTAGAATGAATGCAGAAGAAGGTTGGGTTTCTTTAGGTGGCATAAAGGAATATGAGCAAAAAATGATTAATGCTCAACGTATTGTGATGGTTGCATGCGGTACATCTTGGCATGCATGTTTAGTTGGAGAATATTTATTTGAAGATTTAGCTCGTATCAATGTTGAAGTTGAGTATGCAAGTGAATTTCGTTACCGGAATCCAATTATAAACGAAAATGATATCGTTATTGCTGTATCTCAATCTGGTGAAACAGCTGATACAATGGCTGCACTTGAATTGGCGAAATCAAAAGGTGCAACTATACTTGGAATTTGTAACGTTGTCGGTTCTTCTATTTCTAGAATCACCGATGCTGGATCTTACACACATGCAGGACCAGAAATCGGCGTTGCATCAACAAAAGCGTTTACTGCTCAAGTAACTGTTTTAACACTCATGGCATTATCTCTTGCGCATAAAAAAGGAACTATTAGTGAAACTAAATTTCATACTATGCTTGCAGAATTGGAAGCAATTCCTGAAAAAGTAAAAATGGTGTTAGAAAAAAATGACCTAATTGAAAAAATTGCTTTAGAGTATAAAGATGCGACAAATGCACTTTATTTAGGAAGAGGTAGTTCTTTTCCTGTTGCATTAGAAGGAGCTCTTAAACTAAAGGAAATTTCTTATATACATGCAGAAGGTTATCCAGCTGCTGAAATGAAACATGGACCAATCGCTCTGATTGATGAAGAAATGCCTGTTTTTGTAATTGCAACAAAAGGTACTTCGTATGAAAAAGTTGTTTCAAATATTCAAGAAGTTAAAGCACGAAAAGGAAAAATAATTGCAATCGTTACTGATGGCGATGAAACTGTTAAAGAAATTGCAGATCATATTATTGAAATTCCAGATACAGACGAACATTTAGTTCCAATATTGGCTACAGTTCCTTTTCAACTTTTATCATATCACATTGCAGTCATGAGAGGCTGTAATGTTGATCAACCGAGGAATCTTGCAAAATCTGTTACGGTAGAATAGTCATTCGATTACAACAAAAAAGCCATCAGTCAACTGACTGATGGCTTTTTACTTTTAAGGTGATTTTTATTTATAAAATGATAAAGAAAACATATTCGAATATTAATCTTCTTAACCATCAATTGTATACATTTTCTTTTATTTGCATTAAATTCTATCTAAAAAATGTCAACTTCACTAAACGATAAGCACAAGGACTTTTTCAACTCGGTTTTCGAAGTAGTGAAATTAATTCCAAAAGGTAAAGTAACTTCTTATGGGTCCATTGCTAAATATTTAGGAAGCTCTAAATCAAGTCGCATGGTAGGTTGGGCGATGAATGCTGCCCATAAAATACCTGATATTCCAGCGCATAGAGTCGTAAATAGAATTGGTCTTTTGACGGGGAAATTTCATTTTGGGACTTTAACCGAAATGGAGGAAAAATTAAAAGCTGAAGGAATAATCGTAGAAAACGATCAAATTCAAAATTTCAAAACGCATTATTGGGACCCAATGATAGAGTTGAGTATTGATTAATTGATCTTTTAGCGATACTTTGATTAATTTAAACTAAGAAAAATCACACATTCACTTTAAAGGTTGTATTTTTGATTTCATGATTTTAGTCACAGGTGGTACAGGTCTTTTAGGAAGTCATTTATTATTCCAACTAGCTCAAGACAATGAGCCTATTCGTTCCATCTACAGAGAGAAAAATAGAATAGCTCAAGTTGAGTCTTTGTTTCAATTCTACTCACCGGAAAATTTCACATCTCTATTTTCAAAAATTGAATGGGTAGAAGCAGATATTCTGGATGTTATTAGTTTGAATAATTCTTTCAAAGATATTGATATCGTTTACCATTGTGCAGGATTAGTCTCATTTTCAAAAAGACATTTCAATCAATTAATTAAAATCAACAGAGAAGGTACGGCAAACATTGTAAATACATGTCTCGAATTCAATATTAAGAAATTATGTTATGTCAGTTCTACAGCTGCTATTGGCGGTAAAAGTGGAGAAATTACGACAGAATTAACAAAATGGAAACAATCACCAGAAACAAATGGTTATTCCATTTCTAAATATTCAGGTGAAAAAGAGGTTTGGAGAGGGGTTGAAGAAGGGCTTGATTGCGTAATTGTTAATCCATCAGTAATTTTTGGTGCAGGTTGTTGGGATGAAAGTTCTTTAACAATTTTTCGAACGGTTCAAAATGGACTACGATTTTACACAAGTGGTCAAAATGGATTTGTTGATGCACGAGATGTAGCACAAATAATGGTTCAACTCACCAACAGTGAAATAAAAAATGAACGCTATTTATGTGTTGGAAACAATATTCCATTCAAAGTGTTAATGGAAAAAATAGCCGTTAAAATGGGTAAAAAGCCTCCAACTATAAACACTCCAAAATGGCTAACTGGAATAGTTTGGCGCCTTTCATGGTTTTTCAGTTTGTTTTCTAAAAAAGATGCAATGTTGACAAGAGCTAGTTCAAAATCAGCATTTAATTTTATGACTTATGATAGTAGCAAAGTTAAAAACGAACTTTCTTTTTCATTTCGATCTATTGATGAAACCATTGACAATACGATAAGAGGGAAAATCGAAAAAAGGCATTAAAATTTAGTTTTAATAGAAGACATAATCTTTGAATCCGAGAATCATGATAAATTGCGTTGCAACATCTCTTGTTAAAACATAAGAAAGTAATTTACTCTTGTCATTATAAATCATTTCTATTTCAGTTATAAAAACACCATTTCTGTAAAAGTGTTTTTCTAAAAGATTGCTATTTTCATCATAAAAATAAAGTGTTTCTTCAGACGGTGCTTCATTATCCAATTGATATGTTTTTATTGAAGCGATATTTCCCTTCTCATTATATGCATATTTTTCAGTTAAAACAGCTGAAGTCATTTTTAATCTTTGGACTCGTTCAATAAGATAACCCAATTCATTATAATAATAGAATTCATCTAAGTAAGGTAAACCATAACTATTAAAAACAGTAATTTTAGTTTGACGGTCATAATACTCATATGTCTTTTCTTCTGAATTCATAATGGTTCGTTGACTTATCCCTAGACTGTCGATATATTCACGAACAAAACTTTCTTTTATATTTTTTTTTTGATCGTCATATTCAAATATGGTTGAGGTAAATCCTTTACCATCTCCTTTTTTATGTTCAATAAGGTAATCGTCATTTGAATAGACATATTTATTCCAGGTAGTATCTTGTGTGCCGTCATCTTTTCTTGTTTCGAAAGAGGAGATTAACCTACCAATAGAATCGAATTCATAAACGTAATGATATTTAGTTTCTCGCATCATTTCACCTGGCTTCTTGTAGGTAAATTGGCCATTCAAAAAATGAATTTTGTTTTCGCGAATAAATTCTTGGTTAAAAAATGGTTTATCGGTAAAGGCAGTACCTTTCCTGTTGTCAAGCATTTGCGAGAACAGCAAGTTATGAAATAGAATAAAAAAAAGACAGGTTTTTTTCACATTACAAAAAACGCAAAAACTAATCCACTTTTAACAATGGGAAAATTTTGTTTTCACTATTACTTATTGGATAACTAATCGAATCACTTCTTCTATATTTTTGACAGGTGACAAACATGTTCCATCATAACAAACATATATAATTGTTTCATTTTCAATTTTTTTGTCAGCAAGAACTGGAAGTTTTAAATCATTTCCTCCTGCACAAAGAACATTTGGCAAATAATTTTTTAGCAAATTCAAATTCAATTCTTGAGCTTCAATTCCAATGATTGATACTTGATAGTAATTACTTACGATGTTTAAAAGTAAGCTTCCCCAGTTCGAATAACCAGAGCCATACATTTCCATTCCATCATATATGTTTGCTAGCATTTGTTCTGCTATAAGCTTAAATTCATTGTTATAATATAAATGACTTAATCGAAATAAATTATGCGCCATGACAGAATTACTCGCAGGTAAAACATTATCATTTAGTTCCATTTTTCGAGCAATCAATTTGGTCGTATTTGAAGTAAAGAAGAACATTTTACTCTTTTCATCATGGAATTCTTTTAGGGTAATTTCAGTTAATTGGCTTGCTTTTTCTAACCATACTGAATCAAAAGTAACTTCGTATAACTCAATAAAAGCACAGATAACATGCGCATAATCCTCTAAGAAAGCGTTAATAGTTGAATTCCCATTTTTGTGCGTTCGAAACAATTTTCCATCATTCGCTATTTGGCTTTTTTCAATCCAACGTGCATTTTTAATCGCTAAGTGCAAAAACTCTTCTTCTCCGAAAGCAGAATATGCATCACATAAACCTTTAATCGTTATTGCATTCCATGCTGTCAAACACTTATCATCCGTTCCCGGTCGAATCCGATGGTTACGTTCATCGAGCAGTTTTTGATTGATTGTTATAATTCTTTGTTCAAATTCTTCCAATGACCAATTCATTTTTTGGGCAAAAAATTTATCCGATTCTGTGCGTAATGGAATATATTTTTCTTCTTCCCAATATCCTCTTTGATTCAAATTATAAAAATCTGATACCCAATTATAATCGTCACCCAAAACGTTAAGCATTTCTTCTTTATTCCAACAATAGAATTTCCCTTCATCTCCTTCACTATCTGCATCTATTGCGGAATAAAAAGCTCCATCTTTAGTCAACATTTCTCTTTGCATCCATTCGATAGACTGATAAACAATTCGTTTATATAATGGTTTCTTATAAAATTTATATGCTTTGGAAAATAAACCTATTAATTGCCCATTATCATAAAGCATCTTTTCAAAATGTGGAACTTTCCATAACATGTCGACAGAATAGCGCGTAAAGCCCCCACCTACTTGGTCATAAATTCCACCCAATGCCATTTTATCAAGTGTCAATTCAACATGATTTAATACTTTATCATTTTGGTATTTCACGCCATAATGCAACAAAAACTCATAATTATTAGGCAACGGGAATTTTGGTGCTCTAGCATCTCCCCCTTCCATTGAATCAAAATTTCTTGACCAACGAAGTACCATTTCATGTAATTTTTCTTCTGAAAATTGTTCACTATTTTTGGCGTCTTTGATTAGTTCACTATTTTGAACCCCTTGATGAAGATGTTCAGCATATTCTTCAACTTTTTCTCTGTCATTTTCAAACGTATGCTGCAAGGATTTCAAAATATGCATCCACTGTTCCTTAGGGAAATAAGTCCCCCCATAAATTGGTCGGCCATCAGCCAACGTGAAACAATTCAAAGGCCATCCTCCTTTTTGAGTCATTAATTGAACTGCGCTCATATAAACTTGATCTACATCTGGACGTTCTTCTCGATCTACTTTAATACAAATAAAAAACTTATTCATTAACGCTGCTACTTCTTCATCTTCAAAGCATTCATGTTCCATAACATGACACCAATGACAAGCGGAATAGCCAACACTCACTAGTACCATTTTATTTTGAAGTTTTGCTTGGGTAAAAACCTCATCTGACCATGAAACCCAATTTACAGGATTATGTGCATGTTGCAATAAATAAGGAGAAGACTCGCCAATAAGCGCATTTGTGTATTTTTCCATATGCTAAAATTACAAATGATTTAATCAAATTAACGTTTGGTAACCAAAAGGTCTTAAAATGAGAATTTCAAATTAACTTCTTAAGAAAATCGAAACAATTGAATGACAAATAAATTAAATGATTCCTTCTTTTCTTGCTAAAATCGTTTTTAAACAATAAATGATACTAAATATTCATTTTAAGGCATTTTTTATTGTCAGAATAAAAGGAATTCCTAATTTGGGAAAAATTACCTAAAATGGGAAAAACAAAAATATTTGTTGTTGAAGATGATGCATTCTATTCAAAAATGATGAATCATAAACTTTCAATGGATTCGGAACTGGAAATAACCATTTTTAATGATGGCAAATCATTTCTAGATAAGCTCCACCAAAAACCAACAATAATTACACTCGATCATTCATTACCTGATATTTCTGGTTTGGAATTATTGAAAAAAATAAAAAAAGATTACCCTACAATTCCGGTCATTGTATTATCATCACAAGAATTGATTGTTACAGCATTAGAAATGCTCCAATTTGGCGCATATGATTACATCATAAAAGATGGTGCCGCTATGGAGAAATTGTGGCATATAGTTCACCAAGCGATAGAAAAACAAAATTTATTTAAAGAAATTGAACTTCTTAGTTCCAGTGTCGCAAATCAATATAATTTTCAAAAATATCTGAAAGGATCAAGTGAACCGATGAAGAAAGTTCATACACTTTTGGAAAAGACTACCAAAACAAACATTACTGTTACAATAACTGGAGAAACTGGTACCGGAAAAGAATTAGCCGCAAAATCTGTTCATTTCAATTCTGATAGAATAAAAAAACCATTTGTTGCTATAAATGTCGCAGCGATTCCAAAAGAATTAATTGAAAGTGAATTATTTGGGTATGAAAAAGGTGCATTTACAGGAGCCGATAATTTGAAAATTGGGAAATTTGAGGAAGCCAATAATGGGACCTTATTTCTTGATGAAATTGGTGAAATGGACCTAAATATGCAAGCCAAATTACTTCGTGTTCTACAAGAGAAAGAAATTAGTCGTTTAGGCGCAAACAAATTAATCCCATTGAACTTGAGAATAATTATTGCCACACACCGCAACCTTCAAGACGAAGTAAAAAATGGAAGATTTAGAGAAGATCTTTACTATAGACTTATGGGTATAAATATTGAACTTCCTCCGTTAAGAGAAAGAGGCAATGATATTATCCTATTGGCTAAACATTTTGCTGCAGAATTTTGTAAAGAAAATAACATTCAAAAAAAGGAGTTCTCGTCAGATGCCCTAAATAAACTAATGACCTATAGATATCCAGGAAATGTAAGAGAATTAAAAGCAATCACAGAAATTTCTGTGGTTATGAGTGATGGTGATCACATTTTAGAAAGTGATATTGAATTCAACAAAAAAAACGATATTGAAGATTTCTTGGAGGACGATTTAACCTTAGACCAATACAATGGTAGAATTATCAAATGGTTTTTGAATAAATATAACAACAACGTATTGCAAGTGGCTGAAAAACTAGACATCGGAAAGTCGACAATTTATAGAATGATAAAGGAAGGTAAAATTTAATAGTATGTACGGATTAGTTAACCAAGCATTACAAGGATTAATTTCGGAACAATATGGTATTGAAAAATGGAATATTGTTAAAAAAAAGGCTGGAATTGAAATTGATTATTTTGTAAGTAATGAACCATATGAAGACAGTATTACTTTCGATTTAGTTGCAACTGCATCGGAAGTTTTAAATGTTCCTTCCTCACAAATTTTACATTCCTTTGGTGGATATTGGATCTTAAGGACTGGTAGAGAAAAATATGGAGATTTAATGAAAGCTGGTGGCTCTAACTTTCTAGAATTCATGATGAACCTTCCGAATTTTCATAGTAGAATAATGCTTATTTACCCCAAATTGAGTCCTCCGGAATTTATGATGGATAAAAAATCAGAATCGGAATTAATTATGCATTACTATTCGAGTAGAGATGGACTTTCAGATTTTGTTGTTGGCTTGATTGAAGGTATAGCAGAAATGTTTGAAACACAAATAGTAATTGAGCTTCTTTCAACTGAAAAAACTGATAACTGGCATGACACATTCTCTATCAATATATTAAATCATTAAAAGTTGGAACCTGAAAACAGACAATTAACTAAAGCGAATTTCGGAAATCTTTTCCCCTTCTTTATTGTTTTTGATAATTCTTTGAAAATTATTGAAATTGGTTCTTCAATGCATAAATTACTGGGAGATTTTACCGGTAAAAATTTTGGTGATCTCTTCAAATTTATACGACCAACATTGAGCATCAAGATGAATTTTGAGTCAATGAAAAAACATCTTGACACAATAATTATTGTTGAGTCCATTGAGCACCCACTAAAAACTAGTTTTAGGGGTCAATTTATTTTTGAGGAACGCACAAATGAAATACTATTTATCAATTCTCCCTGGATCAAACAAATCACCGAATTGGGTTACCAAGATTTATTGATTTCCGATTTCGCTATTCATGATACCATTATAGATAATCTTCAGTTGTTGCAATCGAAACAACTCGTAAATGATGACTTAAAGGAAGTAAGCGATCAATTTATAGAATTGGCAAAGTTTCCGAATCAAGATCCAAAACCAATTATGCGTTTAAATTTTGAAGGTAAACTCATTTATTCAAATGCATCGGCTGACACTTTAATTCGAAATGAAAAAACAGCGCTTGTAAAGCTTCTTTTTGATCAATTTAAACATAAATTAACAAGTAAAATTAAAGAACAATTATATATAAATTCACGCTATTTTGATTGTACACTTATTCCTTATGAGGATAAAAACTACATCAACGTATACTTGAATGAAGTTACAGAAACAGTTCTCTATCAAAAAGAATTGACAAATACTACCTCTCGACTTTATTCTTTACTTGAATCTATGCAAGCATCCGTTTTGGCCGAAAATGTAGAGAACAAAATAATTTTTGTTAATCAACATTTTTGTGACTTATTCGAAGTGCCAATCCCTGCAAATTCTATGAATGGAATGGATTGCTCTAAAGCTGCTGAACAGTCGAAGAATTTATTTTTCAATGAAATTGAATTTATAAAACGTATTAAAGAAATCAATGAGAACAAACAACAAGTTTTTGGTGATATTTTATATATGAAAAATGGTAAAATTTTGGAAAGAGATTTCATTCCAATTTTTGAAGATGGCTCTTACGCAGGAAATATTTGGAAATATCAAGATATAACGGAAATAACTGTAAATAAAAATAAATTAAAACTCATTGAAGACAAATACAGTAAAATAATTGAAAGTCTGAAACTTGGCTTACTAGAAGTTGATTTAAATGAGAATATCACAAAAGTTTATCCTGCATTTTGCAATTTAACAGGATACACCGAACAGGAAATAATGGGCAAAAATGCCTTTAAATTATTTGGTGTTACCGAAGAAACACAAAACTTTAACGAACAAAACGAATTACGAATAAATGGCAAAGCAGGAATGTATGAAACACAAATTCGCGTTAAAAACAATGAAATAAAATGGATCATTATCAGTGGTGCGCCAATTTATAATAACGAAAATGAAGTCATAGGTTCTATTGGCATCCATGTAGATATTACAGAAAGAAAAAAATTAGAGCAAGATTTAATATTAGCGAATGAACAAGCAAATGAAAGTATCAAATCAAAAGAATTGTTTATAGCCAATACGAGTCATGAAATTAGAACCCCGATGAATGTAATAATCGGAATGATTGATATAATAAAAGAAACACCACTTTCAGAGAACCAATGGAAATATCTGAATGCTATTTCAACTTCTGCAAATAATCTATTATTACTAATAAATGACGTTCTCGATTTTTCTAAAATTGAATCTGGAAATTTAATTTTAGAAGAAGGCGAAATTAATTTTTATGATCTCA
>JBILYS010000361.1:0-2724 GCA_044377625.1 Crocinitomicaceae bacterium | reverse complement strand
CAGTAAAAATTACAATGCCGCAAATAATTCCATCTATTTTCTTTCAACAATCCGACCAATTTGGGAAAACGAGAACATTCCACATGTTTGGTCAAAATTGAGTTTTGGGATGTTTTCAGAATGGTACCATACTTCAGTAAGAACGATTTTCTGTTTAATTTTTCTTTGGCTCATCTTAAACCCAAAAAAGCAGAACAAATTAGCCCTTTTATTTACCCTCTCAATTGCATTGGAATTGATTCTTTACGTTCTTCTTTGGTTCAGTAATTTTGATGTTCACGACTATTATTTGATTGAATTTTTTATTCTTGTTCCACCACTTTTAATCTGTTTTCTGCTTTATATCAAAGAAAATCACGAGAATATATTTTATTCTAAATCGATTAGAGCAATGACGGTTGTTGCAATATGTCTTTCGTTATTTTATGGGGCTTCTAAGACAAGAATGAAATATGATAAAAAGGTGTTTTTTCTGACTGAAATTTTCTTATCAGAAGAGGAAATTGGTTATTGGAAATGGTTTCATTGGGATTACGACACAAAGTCAAAAGCTTATGAAAAAGTAACACCTTATTTGAGATCGTTGGGAATTAAAAGAACGGATAACGTTGTAAGCGTTCCAGACCAAAGTCCAAATATTACTTTGTCATTGATGGACCAAAAAGGATTCACCACCATCTATTCTTCTGATGAAAATTTACAGGATTATTTGCCCGGTTTTATAAAAAGAGGAGCAAAATATTTAATTGTAAAAGACCCAATTATCTTGGAAAACAAAAAACTTGCAACGTTCACTAAAGAAAAACTTGGAACTTTCAGGAACATCCAAATTTATAAACTACCTTCATCAAAAGAACAAAATTAATAGCATGAAATTACTTTTTATTTTCACCTCAATAATAGTGCTTAGCGCATGCAGCTCGAAGGATGAGCAATTTTGTAAATGTCTTAAAGCTGGAGAAGATTTGAATGATTTCTCATCGAAACTCTTTAGCGGAGAGATTACATCTGAAAAAGCTGAAAAATTAAAAGGCTTGAAAGCGATTAAGAAAAAAGAATGCGTCGATTATCAGCTGATGAGCGGTAAAGAAATGTTAGAAAAGAAGGCATCTTGTAAAGAATAAATTCAAAAGTTAGGTTAGGATTATTACTTATTTATTTCACGGGGAAAGACTTTTACTAATTAGCTGAATTACATCAAAAAAGCAAATGTGGGTTTGCTATTCTTACTGCTTAGCATATTATCTTTTGGAGCTGTTTCCGCGCCTATCAGCGATATCAGCGGGAGAAAGGATATACTCATTTCCCGCAGAAAACGCTGACAAAAGCACTAAAGGATATATCGCATCAATTTATGGCAGGCATGCTATTCCTTAAAAAATAACATCCAAACATTCACAGAAAATACCTGCAGCTGTCTCCAGAATTTCCTTTGTATGTGCTGAAGAAACAAAACCAACTTCATATCCACTTGGACCTAAATAAACCCCACGATTCAATAATTCTCGGTGTAAATTTTTAAATCCTGTCATGTCTGGGTTGATTTCATCTGCTTTATGAATGCTTTTTTTCCCATCAAATGACAACCAGAAAATTGAACCAACAGTTACCAATTCAAAGTTATATCCTTTCGATTTTGCATGTGCGTTGATGATTGAAACAAAATGATTCGTTCTTTCTGCTTGATCTTCATAAAATCCTGGTTTAGCACATTCTGTTAATTGCGCAATTCCCGCAGCCATTGCAACTGGATTCCCAGATAAAGTTCCTGCTTGATAAACGGGTCCATCCGGAGAAACACACGCCATGATTTCTTTGCTTGCGCCATACGCTCCAACAGGTAAACCACCGCCGATTATTTTTCCGTAAGTAACAAGATCAGGCTTAATGCCATAATATTCAGCAGCTCCTGAAAAAGCAACTCTGAATCCAGAAATCACCTCATCAAAGAACAACAAAATTCCATTTTCCGTGCATATTTCACGAAGTGCCAAAAGGAACGTTTTTTCCTGTAAAAGCAAACCGTTGTTAGCAGGAATTGGTTCAATAATCGCACACGCAATCTCGTTTTTATTTTCTGCAACACATTTTTTCAATGCTTCTATATCATTCAAAGGTAAAACCAAGGTATCCATCGCAACATGTTCTGGAACACCAGCACTTGATGATTCACCAAGCGTTACTAATCCACTCCCAGCTTTAACCAAAAGTGAATCAGAATGACCATGATAACACCCTTCAAATTTGATGATTTTATCTTTTCCTGTATATCCACGAGCCAAACGTAAAGCCGACATGACAGCTTCAGTTCCTGAACTTACAAAGCGAATTTTATCAATAAATGGATTACGGTCTAAAATCAACTCAGCCAATTCATTTTCTAATCGAGTTGGAGCACCGAAACTAGCACCATTTTGCAATGCAGCAACAATTTTAGCATAAACTGCTGGATGATTGTGCCCTAAAATAAGTGGTCCCCAACTGCAGCAAAAATCAATGAATTCATTGTCATCTTCATCCCAAATCATACAACCATCGCCTTTTTTAATGAAAAGTGGTGATCCTTCGACCGATTTAAAAGCTCTGACAGGCGAATTAACTCCTCCCGGGAAAAAGGTTTTCGCTTTTTCAAAAAGTCCTTCAGATGTTGTTCGTTTGATGCCTTGAATCGTCTCCATAATATGTATATTTGCCTATTGAAAGCACAAAGTTAGTAATTATAAG
>JBILYS010000360.1:0-2727 GCA_044377625.1 Crocinitomicaceae bacterium | reverse complement strand
TGTTGATTCTGATAATTTATTGGAATATAGTCATGATGAAACGGAAGATTTGTCCTTCTTACCTGAAGTGGTTTTAAAACCTAATTCACCTGAAGAAGTTTCAAAAATACTTTCCTATTGTAATGCAAATCGAATAGCTGTAACACCATCAGGTGCTAGAACTGGATTAAGTGGCGGCGCTTTACCCATTCATAAAGGTGTCGCTTTGTCCATGGAGAAATTCAACCGGATTCTTAATATAGACGAAAAAAACCATCAAGTAACAACTGAACCTGGTGTTATTACGCAAGTTTTACAAGATGCAGTAAAAGAAAAAGGATTATTTTATCCTCCTGATCCAGCAAGTAAAGGAAGTTGTTTTATTGGAGGTAATGTTTCTGAAAATTCAGGTGGTCCAAAAGCAGTAAAATACGGAGTCACCAAAGATTATGTTTTGAACCTTGAAGTTGTTTTACCGACTGGTGAAATCATTTGGACTGGAGCCAATGTATTGAAAAATGCAACTGGATACAATTTGAGCCAATTAATTGTCGGATCTGAAGGTACATTAGCAGTAATTACAAAAATTGTTTTGCGCCTTATTCCCCACCCTACTCACGATTTATTAATGCTCGTTCCTTTTTTCGATGCTGAAAAAGCGTGTGAAGCAGTTGCTTCAATATTTAGAGCTGGAATTACTCCAAGTGGATTAGAATTCATGGAACGTGATGCATTAACTTGGACTCAAAAATTCACTGGAGATCAAACAATTGAGGTAAAAGAAAGTCATGCGGCACATTTATTAATTGAAGTCGATGGATTTAACTTAGATCTTTTAATGACTGAATGTGAGAAAATCATGACTGTATTAGAAACTTTCGAAACAGACGAAATTCTTTTTGCTGAAAGTGAAGCACAAAAAAATAGTCTTTGGTCTTTGAGAAGAAAAGTTGGAGAAGCCGTAAAATCTCAATCAATCTATAAGGAAGAAGATACTGTTGTGCCACGATATGAATTACCACGATTATTACATTACGTTAAAAAGATTTGTAAAAAATATGGCTTGCATTCTGTTTGTTATGGTCACGCTGGTGATGGAAATCTGCATGTCAATATAATAAAAGGAGATTTATCAGATGAGCAATGGGAAAATGATCTTCCTTTAGCCATTCGAGAATTATTTACAGAAGTTGTTAAATTGGGTGGTACACTTTCCGGTGAACATGGAATTGGTTTGGTTCAGCAGCCTTATATGGATATTGCATTTCCGGAAGTAAGTTTGAATTTAATGCGTTCCATTAAATCTGTTTTTGATCCAAATGGAATTTTGAATCCAGGGAAAATATTTTCAACTGAGAAGAAATAATGGTTTTGATTCACTTGTTTATTGAATCTAACTGCTGCATATTCCAAGAATGGTAACAACGAAATTAAAACTTCACGATAAACTGCCTCTTACTTGCACGCGAACTGGTACGTGTTGTCATGGTAATTTAGTCAAGCTTAATCCATGGGAATTGTCGGTCCTTGCCAAAGGAAAAAAAATAACAACAAGAGAATTTCGTGATTTGCATACAGAGTTTGGAGGAATTCGATTAAAATTTAATGGAAATACTCATTTGAATGGTAGACAATCGTGCAACTTATATAGTGAGAATCATGGTTGCAGCGTTCATTTGAATCGTCCATTGGCCTGCAGATTATTTCCATTAGGCAGACAAATTCAAAGTAATGAAGTGAATTACATATACCAAGGAGAAGAATTCCCATGTTCAATTGGCTGTCCTGAAGTAATAAATTTACCACATTTAAGTGTAGGTGAATATCTGGAAGGGCAAGAAACAAAGCTTTTTGAAGAAGCTCAAGATGCATATTTAGAAGGGATGCAAAATTTAGCTGATGTTGCTTTCGTGCTTCTTCTCGATAGTGGTTTGACTGATTCTAAGGATGATTATACGCTTAAAGAATGGAGAAAAATGGGCATTGAGACTCTGGAATTCCTAGTTAAAAGAATTGGAAACGAATGGCTCGATCAATTGATGCTTCCACAAATTACTAAAAATCTAGAAAACCCTATTTTATTTGCCCAAACACACAACGAAATACTGCAAGAAAGAGTTCAAGAAAAATTTGAAACGTTAAAAACGAATCAAGAATTTCATGAAGCAGCAGTTTTAATTATGGGAATGACCTTGTATTTAGCTGCAGCCATTGGAGCAAATCAAAAAGACTTATCTGAATATTGGATTGATATAGCGAAGTCGCACGGAGCAAAAGAATAGCTCAATTCAACTTAATAATTCAGGAATTAAATGTGATCAATTATTCAAAAAATTCATGTCTCCACTTTTCATTTGGCGGTATGAATTAGCTAAATAAGCTAAAATAATTCGCATAGCATCAAATGCCTCTTCTGTTTCCGCACTGATTTCTTTTCCTTTCATCCGAAGCAATAACTTCATATATAAAGCATGAAACAATACCTCAATTTGATTCTTTTCTTTCAGATTTGAACGCTCTTTGAATTCTTCAATATAAGGAGTTCCCGTTTCAAATAAAACGCGATATTTTTCATCATTTGCCTGATTCAATAAGGTATTATGTAAGAATGAAATCTCTACTAATACATCTTTTAAATCGTGTAAATGACCCATTTTTTCAATTCTCTGAGATTTCATTTGTCCAATGATCTCTCTGTACCAATCCTTATACTGCTCAATAAATGAATTATCTGGCAATTGTGGACGT
>JBILYS010000359.1:0-2728 GCA_044377625.1 Crocinitomicaceae bacterium | reverse complement strand
AAAGAATCTGCAATTATGTCACCAGAAATGATGCTTTTTATTGATGCAATATAAGCATCTTGCTCATCAATACGTTTATTTAAAGAAACAATTTTTCTATGTTGATTCTCGAGATTATTTCTATCTAATGTTATATCATTCTTGGTGAAATAGCTTGAAAATGGACCTTTTAAAACAAATAGTGTAAATAAAACACCGATAAGCAGACAACCTATTGAAATCAATGATATTAACTGAATTCCGGTTGCGTTAAAACTCCATTTCTCTTCGAAATTAATCGGATTCGAAATAGCATATTTGTTTGATTGACGAAGATTGTATAAAATGGTTTTAATCCTGTTCATATAAAACAAAACTGTCAATTTTTATCATCTTGTGCAACAATATGTTATGTTTCTTCGTTTTATTTTTATATATTAGAGATATTTGGTGCGAAAATTGGAGGTTCCGACAACGTATTTAGATTTTATACGTCTTCTTAATATTGAAAAGAAAATTTTACATATCGACCTTTTTCAGTTTTGTTTGCCTTTTTTCTAATGGGCAATTGATTACAATACCTGGGCCTCCACCAAGTTCTTTAGTGCAAAATGTATTGCTTGGTTCAGGAGTAACCGTTTCAAACATAATGTATAATGGAAGTCCTGGTGCTATAAGTGAATTTACTGCTACAGGAACGAACCTGGGTATTGCCAATGGTATAGTTATAACCACCGGAACGGTTAGTAATACTGGCTCTGGCCCTCAAGGACCTAATAATCAAACTAATTCTGGGATTGACAATAGTTTTGGTGGATCAGGCTTGTTATCAAGTATAATTGGAGGAACACAAACCTTTAACGCTGCTGTTTTAGAATTTGATTTTGTTCCTTATTCCGATACTGTGCGGTTTAAATATGTTTTTGGTTCTGAAGAATATCCAGAATTTGCCCCTCCAAATAATGCAAGTTATAATGATGTATTTGGATTTTTTATCTCTGGCCCAGGAATAGCCGGAAATCAAAATATTGCAAAACTTCCTAATGGTTCCATCGTTTCCATTAATAATGTTAATCCGGTTACAAATACGTCATTTTATAATGCGAATGGAGATGGAAATTCTTCACCTCAAAATGGCTCACCATATTATATTCAATATGATGGTTTTACGGATGTTTTGGAGGCAGTATCAAAAGTGCAATGTGGACAAACGTATCATTTAATAATTGCTGTTGCAGATGTTGGTGATGGAATTTTTGATTCAGGAATTTTTTTAGAAGCAAATAGTTTATCCTCAAAAACTCCTGTTGATATCTCATATACCTTATCGCAACAAGTATTTTCGAATCCAAATCTTATGGCTGAAGGGTGCGTTTCTGCAACTGTTACCTTAACCCGTGGATTAAATGATTTAGCTTCACCTATGACAATCCCAATTAATGTTTCGGGAACAGCAACTGAAGGGGTGGATTATACAAATATTCCTAATTCTATTACTTTTCCTGCTGGTCAAACAACTGTTACGTTTAGTTTAAGCGCGTTTGCCGACATACTAGTTGAAGGTCAAGAAACTATTATTTTTAATTTTCCTATTACAGATCCTTGTGGAAATGTAACGCCGATAGTAATAAATTTGGGTATTTCTGATGTACAACCTGTGGCTGTTACTGTTGCAAATGTGAGTGTTTTATGTCCTGGTGATAATGTTTCATTAACTGCAATCCCAAGCGGCGGAGTTCCTCCATATACATATAGTTGGGATACCGGCGCAACAACACCTAGCATTTCAGTTGCACCTCTGACGAATCAAACATATACCGTTTCTGTTACAGATAATTGTTTAAATGAAACGGCTTCTGGATCTGGCACCGTAACGGTTCCGGTTTATTCCCCAATTGTAATTACTGAAACACCAGACATTACTGAAATTTGCCCTTATATAACGGCTCAATTAGAAGCAGTTGTAACTGGTGGTGCTGGAAATTATTCTTATAGTTGGAGTTCAAATCTTGGACAACAATTAGGGAATTTATATACTCAATCAGTAACCCCATCTACAACAACAACATACACTGTTATTGTTACTGATCAATGTGGGGTTCAACAAACCGCAAATGTTCTTTATACCATTACAAGCCCTCCATTATTAATAACATTGAGTCCAAATGTGGAAATTTGTCCTGGTGACAGTGCTCAAATTAGTGTTTCTGCTACTGGAGGCTATGGTCAATATTATTATTTATGGCCTCAAACTGGTGCGAGTACTCCTACAATTTGGGTGCATCCGACAGAATCAACATCCTATCAAGTGATAGTTTCAGATGAATGTCAAACTTTTACAGTTAGCGGTAACACGAATGTTTATGTTATTCATCCGATTGCTAATTTTGAAATTTCAAGCCACACTTTGTTTGATGATTTACCTGTTACATTTCAAAATACAACGGTAAATGGAGATACCTATCAATGGTTTTTTGGTGATGGAAATACTTCAACTGTAGTTCACCCAAATAATACGTATGAAGACCCAGGAACTTATTTAATAACACTTATTGCCACGGATGAAAAGGGTTGTACGGATACTATTTCAAAACCAATTTCAATAGAAGAAGCATATTATGTTTATGTTCCAAATACGTTTACACCAGACGGATTGAGATTTAATAATGTTTTCAAAGCTAGCACGGTTGGTGTGAGATCGTTACAAGTTAGGATTTATAATCGTTGGGGAGAACTTATCTTTACTTCA
>JBILYS010000056.1:0-7962 GCA_044377625.1 Crocinitomicaceae bacterium | reverse complement strand
CAATATTATAACCAGTTTGTCAACAACGATATGATATTTGGGGTAGAGAAACTGGTTATAATATTGCTACAAGTGCAGCAAGTAATGGTTGGTTAGTTCAAAATCAAGATTTGAATAAGCAATATACAATAACTCATTCACAGAATTTGAACCTACGTGCATCTCTTGAGCCAATCAAAGATTTAGCAATAGAGTTAAATTTAACAAGAACATTCGGTAACAATTCAAATGAATTTTTCCGATGGAATGAGGCAACACAGCAATATGAAAGTCAAAGTAAAGTTGAAACAGGAACTTTAACGTATACAAATGTTACTATAGGGTCAGCTTTTGCATTGGTGAGTAAAGATTACCAATCAGAAACGTTTAAAACATTGTTAGAGAATAGGGAACTAGTTTCTCAATTATTAGGACAAAATAATGCTAATTCAAATCCTTTGCTTTCTGGATATTATTCAGGTTATAGTGGAACTCAGCAAGAAGTTGTAACTGGAGCGTTTTTAACAGCATATTCGAATAAACAAATTAACACAAAAACTGTCAATCCAATTAAGAATATTCCTTTACCAAATTGGTCAATAAATTATAATGGATTAACAAAAATGGCATTTGCAAAGAAATTTGTAAAGAACTTCGTTGTAAGACATGCTTATAGTTCTACCGTTAGTGTTTCTGGTCTTCAAACAAATTTAAATGCAGAGTTTGATGCAAATGGAAATGCATCCGCAATGGACATTAATAATAATTTCATTGCAAATCGTCAAATACAAAATGTTACTATTTCAGAACGGTTCTCGCCATTAATTGGAATTGATGCTACATGGAATATTAAAGGTGGGCAAGGACTGATTACGAAATTTGAAATGAAAAAAGATCGAAGTGCAACACTTTCTTTAAACAATAATCAAATTACAGAAGTGAGAGGTAATGAATGGGTAATGGGATTAGGGTATAAATTTGATAAAGTTAAATTGCCTTTCGATAAAATTCCAGCAAGTGCATTAAATATTCGTTTTGATTTATCTTTCCGTGATAACTTAACTGTGATTCGTAAAATTGTAGAGAATACAAATCAAGCTACCGCAGGACAGCGTGTTGTTTCTATTAAATCATCTATTGATTATAACTTGACGCAGAATTTAACTGTTCAATTGTATTATGATCAAGTAATTAATACACCTAAAATTGCTACATCTTTCCCAACAGGAAATATGAGTACTGGAATTCGTTTGAGATTTAACTTAGCTGGAGTTCAATAAATCATGGTTATTAGACCAGCTCAAGAAGGTGATGAAGTGGCAATAATGTCCTTAATTCAAGCACTTGCTGAATATGAGAAAGCACCGACAGAAGTTGTTAATTCTGCGCCAGAATTAAGAAAGCATTTGTTCGAAGAAAACATTTGCGATGCTATAGTTGCCATTGAAAAGGATAGCATAATCGGATTCGCACTTTATTACACCAATTATTCAACCTGGAAAGGAAAATGCTTGTATTTGGAGGATTTCTTCGTTCTACCGGAATACCGAGGTGCAGGAATTGGTTCAGAATTATTTGATGAGGTTGTAAAAATCGCAAAACTGCGTGGCGTTAAAAGAATGGATTGGCAAGTACTTGATTGGAACGAACCCGCTTTGAATTTTTACAAAAAAAAGAACGCCGTTTTAGATCCTCAATGGATAAACGGACGTTTTTTCTTTGAATAAAAGTAGTTTTCTATCTATTTAACTCGCACATGCGAGTATTATAATAAGTCATTCGCTAAGTTGGCCAATTCAGATCGTTCACCCTTCTCTAGTTTCACATGAGCAAACAATTCTTGACCTTTTAATCTATCTATTAAATAGGCTAAACCATTACTGTTCTCGTCCAAATATGGTGTGTCAATTTGATGTACATCGCCAGTAAAAATAATTTTAGTGTTTTCTCCAGCCCGAGTTATTATGGTTTTAATTTCATGAGGTGTAAGGTTTTGTGCTTCATCGACGATAAACATGATATTGGATAAACTTCTTCCTCTAATAAATGCTAATGGAGTAATAACAATTTTACCAGCCTGTTCCATGTCTAAAATTGCTTTATGCTTCTTTTCGTTTTCTCCAAATTGAGCTTTAATGAATTTCAAATTATCCCATAATGGCTCCATGTATGGTCCTATTTTATCACTTGCATCTCCTGGAAGGAATCCTATATCTTTGTTTGAAAGCGGAACAATTGGTCTTGCTAATATTATTTGGTGGAAAGCCTTACTCGTCTCTAGAGCTGAAGCTAAAGCTAAAAGTGTTTTACCGGTTCCTGCAACACCCTGTAATGCAACTAATTTAACTGTCGGATTCATCAAAGCATGAAAAGCAAATGCTTGTTCCGCATTTTTAGGTTTGATCCCATAAACATACTCCTTCTCAATCCGCTCAATATGATCTGTTAAATGATTGTAATACGCCAATGAAGAAGTTTTACCATTCTTTAAAATATAATAGCCATTTGCCGTTTTTTTATTGCCTAAAATCCCATTTTCTTCAATTCTTCCATTCGTGAAAATTTGACGTATTACTTCTGAATCTACTCCATCAATTGTGTAGGAAGAAGCTTCGGCTAAATGGTTATTATCAACTTTGCCTGTTTCGTAATCTTCTGCAGCAACACCAAGTGCTTTTGCTTTGATTCTTAAATTGATGTCTTTTGTAATGAGCGTAACATCTTTTTTTGTTTCAACTTCCTTTAAATAGAGTGCAGCATTAATGATTTTGTGATCATTTTTCCCAACGGAATAGACATATTCGGCATTAACCTCGCGGGGATTACTTTCCATTACGACTTTGAAATTGCCCATTCCTTTGCCCAAAGAAACCCATTCTTGCAAACTTCCATTTCCTGAAAGTTTATCAATAAATCGAATAACTTCTCTTGCCGAAAAATTCTTGGTGTCGTTTCCGATCTTAAATTTATCTAGTTCTTCCAAAACAGTTATCGGTATTGCTACATGATTTGTTTTGAAATTAGTGATAGCTTGATGGTCGTGTAAAAGTACAGAAGTATCAAGAACGTAAATCTTTTGCTTTTTGGACATGGTTAGATTTTTTAATGAATATACTCGAAAACTATCGCAACGTATGAGAAAAAAATACATAGTTATTTACACAAACTTGTTAGCTTTCTCATGCTATTGTCTAAACACGTAATTTTACTGAGAATCGTATAGAGTTGAAAAGAAAAGTGAATTAAATTTTAGAAAAATCTATTTCTACTAATTATACGATTGACTGGGATATAGATTGAGCCAAATGCTTCATACTTACTTAATGAATCCAAACTAAATTCTATTTTAGTTCCGTTTTTAGTCCAAATGCCACTATTTTTTTCAGTTTTTTCAGTTTTTGGTGTGTATTCACCGCTGTGAAAAATGAAATAATTTGATTTACTTTTCATTTTCAATTGAGGAGAGAATAAAAAACGATAGTATTCATCTTCTTTTGTTAAAATTCCTTTAGCCAATAAGCGATTTATTAAGCTTCTTGCTTTTTGATTTACAGAGAACATCAATGAAAATCCAGGAACTTTCACTTCTTTTTCCATTTCTACTTCTGTGACATTAAAGTCATCATCTAAAACAGATTCAATATATGTTTCTTTAACTGTTTGAAAACCTCCTTGACGAAAAGATAAATCCCCTTCCCAAGCATCAAGGAATTCGGCTGTTGGAAAACTTACTTTTTTCCCAATTTTCACTAACCACATATATAAAGGGTCAGTTGGGTCATTTCTCAATTTTGAAATATCCATGTGAATATTTAGCATTTTACTGGTAAAGCCTCCATCACGTAAATTCAAACCGTCCTTTTTAAGAGATATATTCAACGGCTTTTTGTTTCTAATGTACGTTAATAAGCTGAAACTAATTGAATCACTATTATGGGCAAATATTGCTGTTTCAACGCCATTTTCTTTTAGTTTACTCCAATTGGAATAGATGACCAATTTCTCTTCTCTGAATTGTTTTTCTCGTAGAAATGTTCTCCAAGTTGGTGTAATGTCAAGATACTGAGCATTAGAAACTTTATCTAATTTTGTTGCAAAATCATCTCCTTTGTAGATGAACATGTAATTTTTACTATAAGTCAAATAGCCTTTTTCCTTTTTGAAACGATAAACACGATTTTCTTTAATTACTTCATCTTCAATATTTACAAAGGTTTTTAATCGTTCTATTCCTTCCCTTATCTTACTACTATCGGTAACTTCAATTATTGCTCCCCAATCTCCTTTTTCATTGGCAAAAAAGTAAACAGGATTTTGCAGATTCAAACCGTAAAGTTTACCTTGGCTCAAAATGAATTCATGTGAAAAAAGGTCACGAAATGGAATTTTATTATAATACATCATTCCACTTGTTTCCCTGGCTACATCTAAAACGTATGCGCGGCCAATAAAATCTCCATCTGGTAAACGATCAATAATTCTTGGAATCTCATGTTTTTTAAACAAAAATGGTCGAAGCACTAAAAAGGTACCAAGACCAATAGCAAGAATTATAATAAGGGATAATTTTTTAAACATTTCAGGCTAACCTATTTTGAAATAACATAAAGGCTATTCAACATATCTAATAGATATTTTCCAGAATTATCATAGGTTCCTCCAAAATTATAAACAAGGTCAAAATTTGTTTTCTCCTTTGTTGTTTTTGAGGATGTCAATTCCATAATTCCTGTTTTACCGCGCATTGCATCGATAATTTCATTTTGTTGTGCGCTAAAAAAGTCTCTTGGAAAACGGTCAATTGCTTGTGCCCAATCAACACGCGCATACATGAAACCACTTTTCTTTGATTTTTTAGCCTCCTTTTTAGACAAAGCTACTGATCCAAATCCATTTGCATGATTTACAGCTAAATCTTCGTCATTTGTGAAAATAAATAATCCATTTTTGTTTATCATATACAAAGGTGCTGCATCCAAAATTGCATCTTCGTAAATCCAATAATTACCCATATTTTGGAAGCGTGATGTTAATCGGCTCAAATGGTTTAAAACTTTTTCTGGGACATCACCTCTATCAGTGGTGAACCCAATTGTGAAAATAGGCATATCTTCTTCAGCCTCAACTTCATTTTCAATATACTCAAACGTAACTTCGTCGTAAGTAAACTCAATTTTAGTTGTTTTAATTTTTTTAATTCCATTAAATGTTCCGAACATACTTCCTTTATATGTTCCAAATAATGCATCTTTGTTAACGAACTCATTTAGCAGTTCAATCGTTAAAACATTTGCTGAAATTTGAGCATTTTTTTCGTCCGTAAGAATTGGCATTACCACTTTATAAGCTTGCTCGTATGCCTCACGAAGGTTTACATTATATGTGAAAAAAGCAGTGTTATCTTCATGTATATATTTTAAAACGTTTTTATCAAATTTTGAATCATTCATTTTTTCATAAATCGATCCAATTTTCTCACCATAACGTGCTTCCATTTTAAATTCAACAGAATTATCGTGAAGTAGTAAATCTCCTAACAAAACATTTCCAGTATACAGTTCTTTCATATCATTATAGAGAGAAGGGAACATCGTTTGGAAATACCATAATCCTTGAGATTTTTGAACATTTCTGGAATTGTCTAAATAAAATATCCCTTCCGATGTATGTGTCAATTGTTCAGCGAATCGAATGTCATATGTTAAAAGGTTTGTTTTTTCAAGTAATAATTCATCGCAAATTTCTTTTAAATATTTCGTTTGCATGATTAATTGAACGCTATCACGTAATTCGTAATAATTTTTTTGATTAGGATCCTCTTCTGCCTCTGGAAATTCATAATTTGAATCAGGTTTTTCTTCAGGGTCCATTTCTTCAAAAATTTCCTCTTCAAGAACCTCCTCGTCATTAATAACATTTGGGTCCATAAAATCATCCATGTACCATGGGTTTTCATTTCCTCTAGAATACCAAATAGAATCAGTCATTTCATCAACTTTTTCCATAGTTGGATCTACTCGAATCAATAATGCTGAATTACCCTGAATAATTAAATTATTGAAGTAAGAGCTATAAAACTCAACTCCCGGATATGGACTTTCAATGCGCTCAAAATCGTCAAATACGATGAACAAATCTGCCTTATTTTTTACGCCGAAAGTAAAACCTGAAACTTCGTGATCCTCGCCACGACCATAAAACACATTTAATTTTTGATCAAAATCAATTCCAGAATCCTTTAAGGTCTTACCTGAAGTAGAACCGTCAAATAATTCTTGTTGAACTTCTTCCATGAATTCATACTTCACAAGTTCATCCAACGAAATTTTTTGAAGTAAATTGAAATTATTAATGCTAAAAACTGTGACTGCATCTTTTGGAATTAGGTCTTCAGATTTTTGTGCATTTGCTAGTACTGAGATGAATAGAAATGCTATAATATTTTGTAGCTTCATGTGGAAGTGTGAAATCACTCGTTTATATTAAATTGTCAAACAAATTTAAGAAAAAAATGGCGCTAATTCTTGATAGGAGTTAGATAAATAGTGTTTTCTAATATTTTTGAATTTTGAGTCAAAGCATATGGATTCGTTCGGATCATAACGGCCATCTTATTTTTAGAAAGAGTAGCGGTTGCATTGTCGAATTTATCTACTGTTCGCTCAAATCGTGAGATGGAAGTATAGTTTCCTTGCTTCATTAATTCAATATCTTCTTGTTTAAAATCTTTTGTTTTTTTAACAGTTATTTCTGGAATTGAACGGACCATTTTTGTGCCATCCCAGTTCAACCATGCTTCCTCTAATTCAGGGATGTTTTTCTCCTTGCTTTCTTCCTGAATAACTTCTTTTAAAGCTGTTTGAAGTGCTGTGACATTCGTGAAGTCGCATTGTAATTTAAAAATGTAATCAGTGAAATTATAATCCAAAGTCACATTTGACATTCCTGGCTTAGCTTCCAGTTTACTCTTGAATGAAAGAATTCGTTCTTGTATTTCTGAAAGAGAAGGCACTTTTTTACCTTCCAGGCTGTCAAGAGCCAAAATTGAATTAATTTTTATTTTACTGGAGCTTAAATTAACAGTGTATTTTAGCGTGCCGCTTCCATCGTTTTTGATAGAAATATCATCGATAATTTCAATGCAAGAGTTGAAACCCAAAAGAATAACAAGTAATCCGATAAAAGATGTAATTTTCATAAAGCAAATTTAAGCATTTCGCATTTTGCAAAAACAATACCAAGAAATTTGAAGTAACAATTAAAAGTGAACAGTTAAATTTTCACGAATTGAAATGCTTTTTGAATAAAGTTGAATTCTATTTTTTAACTAATTTTACGCTATAAAATTTACATTCATGAAAGTTTTCAAATTTGGTGGAGCCTCAGTTAAAGATCCTGAGGCGGTAAGAAATGTTTCCAATATCCTTTCATTATTTGGAGGTCAAAAATTAACCGTGATTGTTTCGGCAATGGGTAAAACAACCAATAAGTTGGAATTATTGGTAAAAGCCTCGTTTGACCGTGACCGTAAAATTTACATGGCACTTTTAGACGATGTTTATGAATTTCACATGAACATTTTAGGTGAACTGTTTTTGGAAAAGCATTTTGCAATTTACAATCAAGTAGAAGATGTTTTTGAGAAATTAAGAGAAAGATATAATGAACCTCTGCCAGATAATTATAGTTTTGAATATGATCAAATAGTTTCACTTGGTGAATTACTTTCTTCTCAAATTGTAGCAGCATTTCTTTTAGAACAAGGACATTCTGCATCTTGGGCTGATTCAAGAAAATTGATCCGAACAAACAACAATTACCAAGAAGGAGAAGTTGATTGGAAAAAAACGGAGGAGTTAATATCCTTTAATTTTATTCCTCAATTCAAACAAGTTGAGATCCAGGTTACTCAAGGATTTATTGGCCATACACCAGAAGGTTTTACAACTACCTTAGGACGAGAAGGTTCAGATTATACTGCTG
>JBILYS010000055.1:0-7969 GCA_044377625.1 Crocinitomicaceae bacterium | reverse complement strand
AAAGTGTTTGAGTTCCACGGTTTATTAATTCATAATTATAAAATGTCATATTATTGATTTCATCATTTGAAGAAAAAGAAAAAGCTTGCGCTCTAATTTCCATACCGATTGGATCAGCGCCTGTTTCAGTATGAATATTTCCTTTGTCATTCATGACCCACCAATAATTTATATCACCATACAGCGAAACAGAACGATCGACTTTGCATTCTTTTGATTTTTCAATATCATGCCATGGGTAATCACCATCTAACCAATTGTAGGTTCCATCTTGATTGTTGTCATAAAATGGCGCTAAATAATAATCTTGACCTTGAGAAATATCACCATGAGCTGGCCATTCTTTGATGATGTTTGGAATTTTGTAACCCGGAAATAATTCATTTTGTGTACTTGTTCCATTTGCAGCATCATCAACACCTGCTTGAAACCAAGCATTGAATTCACGCACTAAATCTTGAGTCGTAACAAAATGTTTATCGTATTTGCTGCAATTTTCATAAGTCGTTTCTGCAAAAACTTTTGAAAGCGGTCCTGTCCAATAATCTTGACCTTCTCTATAACGTAAAGCCGCTAGTTTCAATTGATTATTTACATCTGTACCACCTAACCAAAGCGCAGCGGTAAATAATGCCATAATTCCAGAATTCTTGGGAATCTCGTACTGTGAATAATTTTGATTGGGAACTTGCCACAAATTTCCAGCTGTGTGAACCATTGCTCGCACGTTATTTAAATCAAGATAAGTTGTTGTTGTCGGTGGCGTACATTGAGCTGCTTTAGTCGAATTTTGTTTGACTTGAACTTTTTCTCCCCCTCCATAAGGTTGGGCAAAAACTGTAAAAAGACTAACTATAAATAATACAAAAAGCGTTAATTTCATAAAATGTAGGTTGAGAAAGCCAATTTAAGGAAAATTGTTTACTTGTGAGTTTTGTATTCTGCTTTTGTCGGAAAAGCAATCTTTTATTCAATTCATTTCCCCAATCTCTTCGTAAACTCCACCAACAAACTCGTTATATCATTGTATTCAACAAAACTCAAATTCTCATACGTATCATATACGTCGTGGTAGTTTTTATTGGGCCCCATGGTGTATATGAAAAATGCAGGAACACCTTTTTGGGTAAACCAATAGTGATCTGAATTTGCAGCTGGTCCTCGTGCTTTGACCACTGTTAAAAGTTGCTTCTCTTCATTTATTTTCTGCAATTCTTTGAATTCTTTCTCGAAAAGTGTTGCATTGACAACCGTAATTCCTTCTTCACCACTTCCCATGATATCAAGGTTGAGAAGGAATGCAATCTTATCTAATTTAATAAGTGGATGTTCAACAAAATAGTGAGAACCAACTAATCCTGCTTCTTCACCGGCAAAAGCGATGAATAATATATTGTAATCAACAGGGTTTTCTTTGAAATACTTCGCCATGCTGATCAACATTGCTGTGCCACTTGCATTGTCATTTCCGCCAGGGAAATAAGTGTCAGTTCCCATGCGACCTAAATGATCGTAATGCGCAGAATAAACTACCGTTTTACCACATTTTTTCTTTCCAGGTAAATAGCCAAAGACATTTCGAGAAGTGTAGTTTTGAATCAACTTTGCATCAATATTCACAGCAAGTTCTTCATCAAAATTGAAGGTGTTGGATTGAATTTGAATTAAAGGAAATTTCAATTGTTCAGACGCTACTGACCACGTAAATTTTCGATTCATTACTTCTATCACAGGTAATATACCAGCAATTGTTTCTGTCAAACCAGCCAATTTTTTCAACGTATCAGCAGATAGGCCCTCAAAATCAAACGCAACAGAATTGTATGTACCTTCCTTCAGGATTTCCATCAATTCTTGTGTCAACTTGGATTCATCAAGTGCAATCGAAACAGGAATTCTTTTTGGTATTAAAACACCATTAAATCTTGCACTTGCTGGATCAACTAAAAAATGTACGCCTGGAATAAGAGAGTTTTTACCCATTTCAATGGACATTTGATCAGGGAATGTATTGACATCCAACGTAAATGATTGGAAATTTGATTTTTTAAGTGGTTTTAATCCAATTTTTTTGAATTCTGAAACAATGAATTCAGCAGCAATTGAATCTCCTTTGTTGACATAACCTCTCCCATGAAAAGCTGGCGAACAAAGCGTTTGTGTAATTCTTCTAACTTCTTCTATTTGACCGTAAGCAAGCTGACAGCAGAAAAGAAAAAAAGGAAGAATGATTTTAAACATAACGTCGTTTGATTTTATGCACAAACTCTTCAACTGTTTCGCTTGAATTTTCCCAATTATGTTGGTTGGCATAAATGGATGCCTTCATCAATGCTTCCTCCAACGTACTGAAATTGTCTATTGCCTTTATTGCTTCGGAAAAATCTTCACTTGAACCATCAAACAATTCGTTGATGTATTGCAAACGTTCGTTTAATCCAAACGCACCGATTAATGTTACAATTTTAGCGCTACTTATTTGGTTGTAGGAAGACATATCCTTTTTAGAGAATTTATCGAGAAATGCTCTATTTTCATCACCGGTTGGCGTCAATGTTACTTGTTCCATGACGATTTTATCTTCATGAATTCCAAAATCATCTGTGTGCGCTGCTGTCACTGAAACATGCTCAACAACATTTTCTTCTAACGTTTCTTCTAGAACTTCTTCAACATTGTCATCAAACAAGGAGAAATCAAATGATGGATTTTCTTCTATTATTTCTTCTGTGTTCAATTCAAAGTTTTCCACTTCTTCCTCTTTCTCTTCCAATTCTAAGGCTGGAATATCAAGCTCTAATTCTGAAATTTCCGGCTCCGGCTCTTCAATAAACGCGTTTTCAAAAATAGCTTCTTCCACTACTTTTTCGCCAAACACCTTTTCTTCGAATGCTTTGTAGCGCAGAACTACAGCCCGTTCGTAAACTTCTTTCGCATTTTCTACAAGCGATTCTAATTCCTCTTGTGTTAGTTTTCCTGCGTTTAAATTCGCTAATGCCGCCTGAATAGCTGAAATATTTGATTCAAAAGTGTTATTGGTCGCCATGTGTATAAAGTATCTATTTTTCAACATTTTACTAAAGTTGCTAACTTAGTTCGTGCTAGAAAGAACAAAATTAACGACTTTTAGACTGTAAAGTTACCGTCGAAGTTTGTACGTGTCGCTGTACTTTTGAGAAACTTCTCTTCGTTGATTTGTTAATAACCTAATTTTAGAAAAAGCACATGTTTTTAGAACAATTTCCCGGTAATGGAAGAATGAATGGTTGGATTGAAGTCGTTTGTGGATCCATGTTTTCTGGTAAGACAGAAGAGTTAATTCGCCGATTGAAAAGAGCACAATTCGCCAATCAAAAATTATTGCTTTTTAAACCTATTATTGATGACAGATACAGTGAAGAAAATGTTGTGAGTCACCAAGGAAGTAGTTTGAAAGCTGTTGCAGTGAATGATTCAAGAGAAATTCTTCAAATCTGGACAAACGAAATGGTTGTGGCAATTGATGAAGCACAGTTTTTTGATGAAGGGCTTGTTGAAACGTGCAATGTTCTTGCATCCAAAGGAGTTCGTGTTATTTTAGCTGGTTTAGACATGGATTATTTAGGACAACCTTTTGGACCAATGCCAAAATTATTAGCTATAGCAGAATATGTCACGAAAGTACATGCTATTTGCGTTTCTTGTGGTAACTTAGCTCAGTTTTCACATCGTACAGCAACTGAAACAGAACAAGTTTTGGTAGGTGCTACCGAAAAATACAAACCGCTTTGTCGCACATGCTTCAATATCAAACAAGTTGAAATTAAATAAAACATATTCTGATTTTTGTAAAACGGTAAACGGTACTTCATTAACTGGAGATGCTGCTTTAATTGTTAATCAAATTGTTTATGATACACGAAAAATAGTTCAAGAAGAAAATACTCTTTTTTTCGCTTTAACAGGTGAATTCAGAGATGGACATGCTTTTCTTGAAGCTGCTTTTTCGAAAGGAATTAGATTGTTTGTTGTTTCAAAAGATGTTGAACTGGAGAAATTCCCTGGAGCACACTTTGTCAAAGTAAAAGATTGTTTGACTGCCCTGCAGGATTTGGCGCATGCTCATCGAATTCAATTTAATTATCCATTAATCGCAATAACAGGAAGCGCTGGCAAAACAACGGTTAAAGAATGGTTGTATCATTTGTTGAGCCCAAGTTTACGTGTGATTAGAAGTCCAAAAAGTTACAATTCTCAATTGGGAGTAGCTTTATCATTATTAGAATTACACGCTGATTGTGATGTGGCAATCATTGAAGTTGGGATTTCTAAACCTGGTGAAATGGCACGATTGGCTGAAATTGTTCAACCAACTATAGGCGTTTTTACCTCTTTTGGACGCAGTCATGAAGAGAATTTCAAAACAACAGAAGAACATTTATCAGAGAAATTGAATTTGTTTAAGAGCGTTCAAAAAACGTTTTATCCGTCAACGATTCAACTTACTATCGAACAAAACAAAAAAATTCATGGCGTTAGTTTAAAGCCTGAAACCTTTAAAAAAGAACTGACACTTGTTCCTTTTGATGATTTAGCGAGTAAGAGCAATGCTTTGGTGGCTGTTGCTCTGGCTAAGTTGTTTTTGGAAGACACAAAAGTGTTGAAGGAACGAATTTCATCTTTGCCTCAATTGGCTTTGCGCATGGAAACGTTTGAAGGAATCAATTCAAATACTATTATTAACGACACCTATAATCTTGATTTAGACGCGTTGAATCATTCGTTGGAATACCAAATCCGTGTTGCTAATAACCGTAAACGGATAGTTGTTATTGGACTAGACGAAGACAATTATTTTCGCAAAGGAGAAGTTGAGAAGATCGTAATGACTTACGAACCTGATCAATTATTTATTATTCGCAACAATGAAAAGCTAAAAGTAAATTTTGAAAATGCTGTTGTTTTAATTAAAGGAACACGGAAAGCGGACATGCAACGACTGGCTAAACAATTCCGATTGAAGAACCATAAAACCTTTGTTGAGATTGATTTATCTGGAGTTCGTCACAATATTGCACTTTTTAAATCTTTGCTGCTTCCGGAAACTAAAATCCTTGCGATGGTTAAAGCGCAATCTTATGGTTCTGGAGTAGAAAAGATGGCAGCCTTTTTTGAACAACAAGGAGTCGATTATTTAGGAGTTGCTTATTCCGACGAAGGTGTTGAGTTACGAAAACAAGGAATTAAATTACCAATTTTAGTCATGAATGCTGAAGAGGATGGTTTTGAAGATTGTATCAATTACCAGCTCGAACCAGCCATTTATTCGTTCAATCAACTCGATCAATTCATCAAAGAATTAATTTTTCACGGGCATTCGGCTTACCCAATTCATCTGAAATTAGACACTGGAATGAGACGTTTAGGTTTTGAGTTAAAAGACATTCCTAGAGTGTGTGAAATTCTACAAGCACAACCTGAAATTCGCGTGAAATCTGTTTATTCACATTTGGCTGATTCAGATAACCGCCGCGATAAACGATTTACAGAACATCAAATCAAACAATTTCATCAAGCAACTCAATTATTAAATCACCAGTTGAATTACCATTTTGATCGACACATTTTAAATTCTGAAGGAATAGCGAATTATCCGAATGCACAATACAATATGGTGCGACTAGGAATAGGAATGTATGGAATCTCTTCAAATCCATTATTGAAACAAAAATTGCAACCAGTTTTGAAATGGTTGAGTGCAGTATCTCAAATCAAAGAATTGTCAAAAGGAGAGAGTGTTGGATATAGCCGCACATTTATTGCTGATAAACCGACTAAAATTGCAATTATTCCAGTTGGATATGCCGATGGATTCAGACGAAACTTAAGCAATGGAAAAGGCGGAGTCTATATTCATGAAACGTTTTGCCCAACAATTGGTAGGGTTTGTATGGACATGATCATGGTGGACGTTACTAAATTGCACGTAAAAGAAGGTGATAAAGTGGTAATTATTGGTGGTAAACAAACCATTGAGAAATTTGCTGCCGAAATGGACACAATTGCATACGAGGTTATGACGAGCATTTCAAAAAGAGTGCATCGGATTTATTTGGAGGAGTAGAAATCGCTGCTAAACTCAATAATTTTGAGTGTGAGAGCATCTTTTTGTCCACGAATTGAAATTTGTGAAATTTGTGTAATAAGTGGACAGACTTTTTTCTCAGTGACGTAAATTTATTCAGATAGCAACCCAATACAAATTTCCCTACATTTCCAAATTTCAACAAAAGTTAACCCTAAATCTGGATTTCTTCCCACCCATTTGTTCATATATTCTTTGTGAATCATTTCTTTCCATTCTCCAACTTGGTGTGGTTCACAACGTTGTTCTCGCACTAATTTAGGCTCAATGTAATCCATTCGATTTATAGATGAGGTGAAATCAAATCGTTTACCATTGTAGCGAAAAAAGCAATGCATTTCAGGAATGTAAGTAAAAGGTTTGTCTTGAAAATACGCTGTTAATTGCGGATGTGTTGCCGGACTCATCATAAAAATAGCTGCAATTAATTCGATTTCTTGATGGTCATTTTCTTCTGTCAAAGAAGCCAATAATCCATGTTTTGAGGAGCACGTTCCTTTTCCTTCAGAAAGAACTAATGAATTATTTGTTCTGTCAGAAATGCGTCCGTATGGCAATTGTTCAATGAAAGAACACGCTTCTTTAAACGTTAAAATTCCTTTTTCAATGAAACGGTTACTGTTAGGGCCATTACCCAATTGAAAATCCGGGAGTAGCATAACGATTAATCTTGAGTACCAAGCACCAAATTTTTACCTGAAATCGTTTTGGTCTCATCGATATCAAACTTTTTTGATAGAAACCAAACACCCGCTTTTACTTTTCCTTTTACGTGTAAAGCAACTTTTTCTTTTGTCGCATATTTAAGTAGTGTAATCATTGCCCCGTCAGCTAATTCAGCACGTAATGGCAATGACAATAC
Organism: Crocinitomicaceae bacterium; assembly: GCA_044377625.1. Classification (GTDB taxonomy): domain Bacteria; phylum Bacteroidota; class Bacteroidia; order Flavobacteriales_D; family Crocinitomicaceae; genus M0103. The sequence goes on along the minus strand of JBILYS010000055.1, from coordinate 983 downwards.
TGTTTCACTTTTTGGATGCATTTTAACTTTCTTTTCAAGAAATATTTTACCCATGTATTGATTCTCAATATATGCATCGAGATCGGATGGTTTTATTTTAATTGCAAACCAATTCGGGTTGGAAACTTTGATATTTGCAGTAACAGAAATATTTCGTGCTTCTATTTTTCCCATTTTAATTCCTTCCGTACTAATAAATTCGGGTTCTTCAAAATTAGCACATGAAGTAACAATTAGAAAAAGGATTGAAAGGAAGAATAAATTTTTCATAAAGAGATAAAAAAGGGTCGAAATTCGACCCATTAAATTAGTTAGATAAATCTGCAAAATTTTTGTAAAAATGAGGAATCGTTTCAATTCCTTTATAGAAATTAAACAAGCCATAATGCTCATTTGGGGAGTGAATTGCGTCACTATCCAAACCAAAGCCCATAAGAATCGTTTTTAAACCCAATACTTTTTCAAACATTGCTACAATTGGAATACTACCACCACTTCGCACGGGAATTGGTTTTTTATTGAATGTTGTTTCATACGCCATTGATGCAGCTTGATACGCAATAGAATTTGTAGGCGTAACAACTGGTTCACCGCCATGATGAGGAACAACTTTTACTCTTACGCTACCTGGAGCAATTGCATTAAAATGATCACTAAACAATTGAGTTATTTCATGTGGATCTTGATCTGGAACTAAACGCATTGAAATTTTTGCAAACGCTTTTGACGGAATAACAGTTTTCGCTCCTTCTCCTGTATAACCGCCCCAAATACCATTCACATCCAAAGTTGGACGAATTGAACCACGCTCTATTGTTGAATATCCCTTTTCACCTGAAATATCTGCTAGATTCAATGCCTCACAGTATTTTTCTAATGAAAACGGTGCTTTTGCCATTTCAGCTCTTTCTTCATCCGTTAAGTCAACTACTTTATCATAAAATCCAGGGATTGCAATTCGGTTGTTTTCATCGTGCATTGAC
>JBILYS010000358.1:0-2747 GCA_044377625.1 Crocinitomicaceae bacterium | reverse complement strand
GGTTGATTGGTCATAGAATTCGTAGATTTAACTTGCGTATTGGCGAAAAATGGAGTAATCAAAACGAGTGTTAGGATTTTGCGCATTGTCAGTAATTAAGAGTGTAAAAATAAAAGAATTAATATTGACTGCTTCAACTAATTGAGATTCTTTTTTCTTTCATTAAATTTGTTGTTTATGAAAAAGATTTACAAATTTTTATTAAACAAATTACCTCGTCCTTTATTGATACGTTTGAGCTATCCATTTAAGTTGATTGCTCCTCTTTTATTTAAAGGGAATAACGTTGAATGTCCTGTTTGTGAAAAATCATTTTCGAAATTTTTATCCTACGGTTCAGATATAGCCCATAGAGAAAATGTATTATGTCCTTATGATTTAACGTTAGAACGACACAGATTAATGTGGCTTTACCTAAAAGATTCTTCCAATTTTTTTACAGCAGAAAAATTGAATGTTTTGCATATTGCTCCTGAACAATGTTTTCATAAAAGATTCAAGGCACAAAAGAATTTAAATTATCTAACTGGAGATTTAGTTTCGCCAATAGCAGATTTGCATTTTGATTTACATGAAATCCCATTAGAAGACAATCGTTTTGATGTGGTTTTTTGCAACCATGTAATGGAACATGTCGATGATGCCTTGCAATGCATGGGTGAATTATATCGCGTTATGAAACCTGGTGGTTGGGGGATAATGCAGGTGCCTCAAGATTTTTCTAGAGAATTAACTCTGGAAGACAAATCTATTGTTTCACCTGAAGAAAGGGAGAAATATTACTGGCAAAAAGATCATGTGAGACTTTTTGGATTAGATTATCCAAAATGGTTAGAAAAAGCTGGGTTTACGGTAACAGAATTCAGTAAGGAATCCAATTATGACGAAAATCAAATAACTCGTTTTCGATTACAAAAAGAAGAAATTTTGTACATTGTACATAAAAAATAAATAACCGTGGTTAAAATTATTATTATATCAGTATGTACATTGCTTTCAGCTCTATCTTACTCACAACAAAATGTATTCATTACATTGTCGCCTAAAGTTGCTAGTACCGATTTAGTAATTGCAACAAACGTGTCAAATCTCAATGGAATAGCTTTTAATTTGGACTATTTTGATTATTACTTATCTGGATTACACATAATTCATGATGGTGGTCAAGATTTAGATTTATCCGATACCGTTTTTTTAGTTGAACCAACTAATTTTGTTTTGTATTTAGGATATCTGAATGTCACAAACATTGAGCAAATTCAATTTGCTGTAGGTGTACCAGCTAACCTAAACACACAGGATGGTTCAGATGCAATTGATATTTCTGTCTACCCACATGGTCATCCTTTAGGCTTCCAAGACCCCTCGATGTATTGGGGTTGGACTTCGGGTTATGCTCATATGATAATTGGTGGTTTAGCCGATTCTAATTCAGATGGAATTCCTGATGCTCTTTTTCAATTACACAATGTAGGCAATTCCAATTACCTACCTTTTCAAATGCCTGTAATTCAAACCCAAACAAATTTGAGTCAAATTGATGTTTATATCAATTGTAATGTTGATACGTGGTTAAAGGATATTGCAATACAATCAGTAGGTGTACTTCATGGATCCGCTAATGAAAATAACGATGTAATGAATAATGTTATTACAGAATCTGTTTTTAATCAAGGTGCAAATGCAATTGTATCAAATGCTGAATTTGGAGTGGGAACTATGTCTTTTTCTTCTACGAATTCTTCGTTGTCAATTTCTTGGAAAAACATTAAAAATGTAGGATCATTTCAATTAAATGATCTTTCTGGAAAAGTCATTAAATTTGGTTCTGTTTCTGACGAATCTGGAACTTTGGTTTTCGATAATGTTTCAAATGGATTATACAATTTTACTTTTTTTGATAAAAACTTGAATACTTTAAATTCGATTAAGGTAGCAATGTGATGAAATTGCAAAAGCCATATTCCATTATAATTTTTACAGGGGCCTTTTTTTTGTCCCTTTTTTTACACCAATGTAAAACGAGTATTCAGTCAATTCAACCTATGGGAGAAGTTGTTTCTCCTTCCGAAAACCCTATTACCATTGATAAAATTGAATTGGGCAGAAAATTGTTTTTCGATAAACAATTATCTTCAGACGGGACGGTTTCTTGTGCAACATGTCATTTGCCTCAATTTGCTTTTTCAGATCAAAAAACCTTTAGCGATGGTGTTGATGGTCGAAAGACGCAAAGAAATGCTCCGTCCATTTTAAATGCTGGATATTTACCAACTGTAATGTATGATGGTTATATTAAGACGTTAGAGCTTCAAGTTATTGTTCCGATTCAAGAACATGTTGAAATGGATATGAATATGCTTGATTTGTTAAAAAGACTCCAAGTCAACGAAGAATACCAAGAATCAGCTAAGCGCATATTCAACCGTGATTTCGATGCGTTTGTATTGACGCGAAGTATCTCTGCTTTTGAAAGATCATTGATTTCACAAAATTCTCGATTTGATCAATACATGTCTGGAAATAAAAAAGCACTTACTAAAAATGAAATTGCAGGATGGAACTTATTTTCTGATGTTTTGTATTGTACAAAGTGTCATCCAGCACCTAGCTTTACAACTTATTTACCTGAAAACAATGGTTTGTATTTAGACTACGGGACTGATTTAGGTCGCTTTAGGATTTTTAATGACTCAAATGATATTGGAAAATTTAAAGTTCCTTCCTTAAGAAATTTAGAATTGACA
>JBILYS010000356.1:0-2752 GCA_044377625.1 Crocinitomicaceae bacterium | reverse complement strand
AGTATCTTTCTATGGAATGATAAAAGGATTAGAAGATTATTTGAATGATAGAAAATTCAAAGCAATTAAAGATTTAGGGAAAGATATCACGGATGAACAATTACAAGAGATTATTTATCAAAGAGCACGGATAGAAAAAATTGCAATCAAGGATGCAAAACTGAGAACTTTCATTACACAAGATGATTCTAGAAATGACCTTGTAGCGCATGTTTATGATATTACTTATGGAAGTGTGAATCGAAACAAAGATAACTTGGTTATTATCGATGATTCAATTGTTCGAGGGACAACACTGAAACAAAGTATTCTTAAGATTCTAGATCGCTTGGACCCTAAAAAGATTGTGGTTGTTTCTTCTGCTCCACAAATCCGCTTTCCTGATTGTTATGGAATTGATATGGCGAAAATGGGCGATTTCATTGCATTCGAAGCTGCAATTAGTTTACTTGAAGAACGAGGAATGAGCGATGTTATCAAAAACGTTTACAATAAATGTAAAGAACAGGTTGACCTTCCAAAAGAGCAAATTAAAAATTATGTGAAGGAGATTTACACTTCATTTTCAAACGAAGAAGTCTCAGCTAAAATTGCAGAATTATTAACTCCTGCGGATATAAAAGCTAAGGTTGAAATCATCTATCAAACAGTTGAAAATTTGCATAAGTCATGTCCAAATAATCTTGGAGACTGGTATTTTACTGGAAATTATCCAACACCTGGAGGAAACAAAGTTGTCAATAAAGCTTTTATCAATTGGATGGAAGGTAAAAACGAACGTGCATATTAATAGCTCATTAAAGCGTCAAATCATTGAATGAAAAAACAAACTGCCATATTTTTCTACTTACTTGGAATTTATGTTGTTTTGCAATTTGCTTGGTGGGGATTTCATTTAATTGAATTAACAGGAGGACTCAAAAAAGAACCCAACGAGGTAACTAAACGGGTCATAATGATCATTGGAGAGGGACTTGTATTTTTTACTATCCTTCTATTTGGCTTATGGAAAATTCGTTCTTCAATCAAAAAAGAATTGCAATTATCTCAACGGTTGACGAATTTCTTATTGTCTGTAACCCACGAATTAAAAACACCTTTAGCAGCAAATAAATTGTATTTGCAAACTATTCAAAAGAGGAAACTAGATGAAGCTAAACGTAATGATCTCATGGAGAAAGCTATTCAAGAGAATATTCGACTTGAAATGATGATTGATAATATTTTGAATGCTTCCAGGTTAGAAAACAATGCTCTAAAACCACATAAAGAAAAAATTGACGTATCTGAATTGTTGAATCAATTAATCGATAGGTTTCATAAAAGACATCAAATTGATCTCATTCAAAGAGAAATTCAACAGGAAATCCATGTTGAAATTGACATCTTTTTCTTTGAAACAATTATTAATAATTTGATTGAAAATGCAGTTAAATATGCTGGGGTAAATCCTAAAATTGTGGTTTATCTAAGAAATGAAAATTCAAACATTGTTTTTGGAGTAAAAGACGAAGGCTCAGGAATTCCAAAAAAAGAGCGAGTTGATATGTTTAAAAAATTCTATCGAATAGGAAATGAAGAAACACGTATGCAAAAAGGCACAGGATTAGGGTTGTTTATAGTTTCTGAATTGGTGCGAATACATAAGGGAAAAATACTTTATAAAGAAAATTCACCTTCAGGTGCAAATTTTGAAATAACTTTATAAAATGACAAATCACTTCGGATTAATAATTCTTGATGGTTGGGGAATTGGTGACCATTCTAAATCGGATGCAGTTTTCAATGCAAATACTCCATTTATGGATGAATTATTAGCGAATCGTCCAAATGCCAAATTGAAAACGTGCGGAGAGGATGTTGGTTTGCCTAATGGTCAAATGGGGAATTCGGAAGTTGGTCATTTGAATATCGGAGCTGGTAGAATTGTGTATCAAGAATTAACACGTATCAATAAATCTATACGTGAGGGTGATTTTTTCACAAATCCTGTCCTATTAGCTGCTATGAAAAACGCCAAAGAAAAAAATGTGAAATTACATTTGATGGGTTTAGTCTCTAAAGGCGGCGTTCATAGTTCACAAGAGCATATTTATGCATTGTGTAAAATGGCCAAAGACAATGATTTAGAAGATGTTTTTATTCATGCTTTCACTGATGGAAGAGACTGCGATCCAAAAAGTGGGTTAGAATTTATTCAAGAATTAGAAGTTGAATTAAAGAAATCAACTGGGAAAATAGCTAGTGTTATAGGACGATATTATGCAATGGATCGCGATAATCGTTGGGAAAGGATTAAACATTCTTACGATTTAATGGTCAATGGAATTGGAGCTTCTTTTGATTCTGCTGCTGATGGAATACAATCTTCTTATGAAAAAGGGAAAACCGACGAATTTATCGACCCAATAGTAATTACTGATAACGGATCGCCTCTTGCAAAAATTGAAAACGAAGATGTTGTTATCTGTTTTAATTTTAGAACTGATCGACCAAGAGAAATTTCTACCGCATTGACTCAAAAAGATTTTCATGAATACAATATGCATCGATTAAACTTGCATTACGTAACCATGACAAACTACGATTCAACTTTTGAAAATGTGAACATAGTTTTCGAAAAAGATAATTTGTTTAATACACTTGGTGAGGTACTTTCTAAAGTTGATAAAACGCAAGTTAGAATAGCCGAAACTGAAAAATATCCTCACGTGACGTTCTTTTTTAGTGGAGGAAGGGAAGAAACATTCCC
>JBILYS010000357.1:0-2752 GCA_044377625.1 Crocinitomicaceae bacterium | reverse complement strand
TCACTGAAACAGTTGTAGGGCGAATAATCGAATTCATCCAATGAATTAATCTGAATATTGTTTTTTATCAATGCATTCACAACTTCACTTACACCATGATTCCACATAACGTATTCTTGAGAAAGAGCAGCGCTTTTATCCGCATATGTGCCATTATACGTTTCAATGATTGGTCCTGAATTAAAGTAGTTGTAACCAATTTTATCAAAATTATCATCAAACATCCAAACCACAGGATGAAATTCAACAAAAACGAATTTACCTTCTGGCTTAAGGAATTTAGAGACTATTCCAGCCCATTTATCCATATCTGGAAGCCATCCAATTGTTCCATAACTAGTAAAGACAATGTCAAACTGTTGATTCAAATGTGTTGGTAAATCATACAGATCACAACAAATAAAAGTTGCATCAATCCCCGTCTTTATTGCTAATTCATTGGCTCTTTTTATTGCTTCATCCGATAAATCTACTCCTGTCACTTGAGCTCCCATTCTTCCTAACGAAATTGTGTCTTGTCCAAAATGACATTGTAAGTGAAGAATGTTTTTCCCCTTTAGATCTCCCAAAAGTTCTAATTCAATGGGGTTTAAAGATGTGTTGCCGTTTAGGAATCCTTCAACGTCATAGAAATCAGAGGTTAAATGAATAGGAGTTTTCTTATTCCAAGATTCCTTGTTGATTTCGAGGTAATTATATTCTGACTGCATTTTTTATCGTTTTACAAAACGGATAGTTTGAGATTGATTCCCATTTAAAAAAGTAAAGAAATATATTCCATCTACTAAATCAGAGATATCTACAGCTTCATTGTAGCTCTCCAAGAACTTTACGTTCTTCCCAGAAATGTTTGTGATTTGAATAGCTGTAATGTTTTCCGAATTTTCAATTCCTTTAATTGAAATTGTATTCAAAGCAGGATTTGGATAAACAGTTAACTTATTGTTTGAAGAAAGATCATTCAATACTGCATAACCTATTTTTCCATTGATATCATATTGCATGAAAAATTCCCAAATTTTGATTGAAGCATCAATATCTCTATTTGTAACACCAACAGTAAAAGGTGCTCCAGGCCACGTATGTCCGCCTCCAATTATTTTATAATGTTCAACATCAACTCCATTTAATCCATTAGGATAAACGTAATGTTCGGCAGTGCAGCCATCAGTCAAATTAATATTTGGAACAGGAGTCATAATTGCAGGAACATCATTGCTATTATAAGTTGCCCAATATGAAAGTGTAGTTGGAATAGATAAAAAACTACCTGTACCAGTATAAGCAACAGTTGCATCTGCTGTACCGTGTATTTCCAATACTGGCATTGGATGCGAAGGATTACATGTTGTTATTTGATTTACATTGAATGATCCTGTTACAGAAGCGATTGCTGCAATTCGTGTGCTTAATTCACATGCCAGCGTATAACTCATGAAACCGCCATTCGACATTCCTGTGCTAAAAATTCTATCTTGATTTATTGAATAAGTTAAGGACAATGAATCTATTAGAGCAGAAGTAAATCCAATGTCATCTACCGTTCCTCCCCATCCAGAATTCCAATAGGGTTGACCAGAGCCATCTAAAGTTCCCATCGGGTGAACCAATAAAAATCCTGCTGTATCGGCAATTGGACGAAAATCTCCGTACATCATTTGTTGTGAGGCATTACTAGTGTAGCCATGGAAATTAAATACAAGTGGGGCAGGAGTGCTCGCAGAATAACTTGCAGGTACATATAAAATATACGTTCTTGTTAGACCACCATGTGTGATACTTCCGTTGATCGTTTGTTGAGAGTAACTTATATTCAAAAATAAAAGCGCAGTAATAATGACTAAAATTGATTTCATTGAATTGATTTTCTTTAAAGATACAATTTATCTCAGTTATTCATAAGTCTTCGAAGAATCAGAAACCATTTCTTTTATCTGAGACATTTCATTTTCATCTAAATACCGCCATTCACCAATTGGAAGGTCCAAAGAAATATTCATAATCCGAATACGTTTTAACGCCACTACGTCATAATCTAGGTATTCGCACATTCTTCGAATTTGACGGTTCAAACCTTGTGTTAAAATAATAGTAAACGAAAATTTACTTATTTGTTTGACAAAACATTTTTTTGTAATCGTTTCCAAAATTGGAACTCCATTGCCCATATCCTCAATGAATCCTTGCGTAATGGGTTGGTTTACCGTAACTATGTATTCTTTTTCGTGGTTATTTCTTGCTCGGAGAATTTTATTTACAATGTCGCCATCGTTCGTTAAAAAAATCAATCCTTCACTTGGCTTGTCTAATCGTCCAATAGGGAAGATGCGTTTTGGATGGTTAATGTATTCAATTATATTATCTTTTTCAGCTTTAATATCTGTCGTACAAACAATCCCAACAGGCTTATTAAAAGCGATGTAAATGAATTCTTCTTTTGGAGCAGAAATAAGTTTTCCATCAACATGCACTTCATCTCCAGGATTAATTTTAGTTCCCATTTCAGGGACAAGGCCATTGATTGTTACTCTGCCTTCTTCAATTAATTTATCGGCAGCTCTTCGCGAACAAAAACCTGCTTCACTTAAAAATTTATTGATTCGTGTTGATTCCATTTGTTTATTTACTGTCTAAATGCAAAAGTACAAGAAAAGTAGTAATTCAAAATTAAAAAGTAATTTGATTTTCAACCATTAACCTATCTTTATCGGATAACATTTTGTGTTATTTAAGTTTAAAATTGAATCAAAAA
>JBILYS010000355.1:0-2754 GCA_044377625.1 Crocinitomicaceae bacterium | reverse complement strand
GCATTCACAACAGAAACTCCAACACCGTGAAGTCCACCGGAAACCTTGTAAGTATCTTTATCAAACTTACCACCAGCATGTAATACAGTCATTACAACTTCCAAAGCAGATTTTTTCTCTTTGGTATGCATTGCAGTTGGAATTCCACGACCGTTATCTCTAACAGTAACGGAGTTATCTTCGTTGATCCAAACACCAATTGTATCACAATGGCCAGCCAAAGCTTCATCAATTGAATTATCTACAACCTCGTAAACAAGGTGATGAAGACCTTTAAGTCCAATATCGCCAATGTACATCGCAGGTCGTTTACGAACCGCTTCTAAACCTTCTAAAACTTGGATATTATCCGCTGAATAATCGTCTTTTATAATTTCCTCACTCATATTATTTTCTTTTGGAAAATTCTTTTTTTGATGAACCAACAAAAATAAGGAAAGAAGGCTGTTTTTACTAACTTTTAAAAGGGGGAAATAACGAACTTATCAACAAAATATCAACGATGTGTAGATATTGCTTTAAATGAAAAAAAATAAACGTTAAAAAGTACTTTTCAACAAATCACTCCGTAATCCATTTTAGGATTTCAGGATCATTTGGCAATGTTCCAGGATTGATAACTTTAATCAATTTACCATTCTCATCTAATAAATACTTTTGGAAATTCCATTTAACAGTGCTGCTTTCAAAACCATTTAATGATTTATCTGTCAAGAATTTATAAACATCACACATGTCGCCTCCTTTGACGGAAACTTTACTCATCATTGGAAAAGAAACACCATAATTTTTCTGGCAAAATTCAGCAATTTCTTTATCTGTTCCAGGTTCTTGAGACATGAAATTATTCGCTGGAAAACCAATAATAACAAAATTACTGTCTTTGTAAGCTTTATAAACTTCTTCTAATTGTTCATATTGCGGCGTTAATCCACATTTAGAAGCAGTGTTTACGACCATGATTTTTTTACCCTTTAAAGTTGCAAAATCAAACGTGCTCCCATCGATTGTTTCTACTTTAAATTGATGAATTGATTGAGCTGTAACGCTTACAGAAATGAATGTTATTAGGACGTAAAGAAAGTTTTTCATGATCTTGTTTTTTAATGATAACAAACATACGAAAACAAAGTTCAATTAAACTATCAACTTTTCGGAACTATTTTTGAGTTTATCCGAATACTATAACATGAAATTAAGAATCATTCAATATTTATTATTCCTTTTGACGGCACTTAATGTATCGGCACAAACCGATTTTAATGGTGTTTGGCAAGGCATAATGCTACGGGATGGCTATAAATTTGAACAAGGAACGCTTCTATATTGCACGTTTAGTCTATCGGATGATGTGCTCGAGGGAAAAATGAGGGATGAAATTTATTCAAAAGATTTATTCGCAGTAAAAAAAATCAAGGGATATTATCGAGAAAACAAATTGGAAATCAATCAAATTGTGGTTGAAAAAAAGAAGAGTGCATCGAATACAAATTGGTGTATTATAAATACAATTTTAACCTATAATGACAGCACTGGTTATTTGGAAGGACGCTACACAAGCAAGGATTGCAAAGGAAACAATGGGAAAATAATCTTATACAAATCAACAACTACTTTTTCGGCAACGGAGCAGTCACCAACGACACAAACGTGGTTCAATCAATTCCTAAAAGACTATAAAAAAGGATTAAATGCACCTTTAATTAGAGAGAATGAACGTGCAAACTTCAAATTTCAACCTATTTACTTCGATTACGACAAAGCAGAAATACATCCAGAATACGAAGCTTTCTTGTTAAAAATGGTGCGTGTTATTGAAGGTCATACCGATTTGAGAATTAAAGTAATAGGAAATACGGATGCTGATGGATCAGATGCATACAATCTTGAATTGTCAAAAAAACGAGCTGAGGCGTTAATTAACTTTTTTGTAAGCAAAGGGCTTAGTCGTGACAGAATAGAAATTGAATTCAAAGGAGAATCAAATCCTATTGACACAAATAGCACTCCTGAAGGAAAACAGCGCAACAGACGAGTCGATTTTTCGTTTATTTGATTTTTTTCTTAGTTGCAAATTCAATAATAATCCCCAATGAAGGTTGTAAAATTCCAGATGTTTGATCTACTAATTTTGTTTGATATTTAGTTGGGTCTGTTGGATCAGTCAAAGCTATTCCATTTGCATCTTTTACAAGCAATAAAACTGGTGCAACCTTAGTTTTATAAGCATATAGATTTTGAATATCCAAATAAAAATTCATCGCAAATTTCTCAAAATAGAACTTTTTGTCAACTCTAAAATTCAATTGATGATACGCACTTTCACGCATAGAATTCAATTTAGAATAATCGGGCAAACCTCTGCCATTTACATCCCAAACCTGCTTGATACTCGATGTTGGAACGTCTATTGGCGTATAAGGAGAACCTCCTGAATACAACCATCTCACTCCTATTTCCCATCCTTTTTTGAATCGTTTACCTCCTGTAAGTGACACAATGTTTTTACTGTCCCAAGAACTAGGAACATACGCGTTGTTTTTATCCTTAAATTCAGAATTAACGAATGTATATGCTACTATTCCATAAAATCCTTTGATTAATTTTTGTTGGTATAAAAACTCTACACCATAAGAACGACCGTTTGACGTAGAACGAACAACTTCATTTCCAACAACCCCAAAATCAGTACCTAAATTTGCTAATGAAATGGAATCATTTAGAGAATAAGGATATCGGCTATAACTTTTATAA
>JBILYS010000354.1:0-2759 GCA_044377625.1 Crocinitomicaceae bacterium | reverse complement strand
AAGTACAACTCAAATATTCATGAATGTTCAGGATCGGACACTTGAATTGATAAAACCCGAGTTTTATGAAAATTGGGAGAAGAATCAAAATTGGAAAGAAGCTTGAAGTGTTATTTAAAATATGGTGCAATCATTAGTCCTTTAGGGGATAGTATTGAAGAACATTATTTAGCTTTTTTTGAAAATAAATCAGGTATTAGGAAAGAAGAAAAAACAGGATTTAATGCTGAAAATCTATTTCTAGCTAAAATTGAAGGCTTAGAAAATTCACGATATAATGCATTGTTAAAACAAGCTTGTGAAAAATTAATTGAAAATTATTCAAGCTCATTTCTTCAAAATCCAAAAACTGGAATAATTGTAAGCACTACAAAAGCAAATTTAACAGCTATTCCACTAGATACATTTGAATCAACTAGAAAAATTATTGATGAAATCATTCATCCATTCCATGAACCAATAATAATTTCAAATGCTTGTATTTCTGGAGTTTTAGCCGTTAATACCGCTGCAGATTATATTCGTTTGAATAAATTTGATCAGGTAATTATTATTGGTATTGATGTCTTGTCTGATTTCATAATTTATGGATTTCAAAGTTTATTTGCCTTGAGTAATGAAGCTTGTCGGCCTTTTGACAAGGAAAGAAAAGGAATCTCTTTAGGCGAAGCGTGTGGAATTTTAGTAATGAAAAATACTCCTGATGAAGATTTTAATGTAGAGGTAGTTGGAGGAGCTTCTTCTAATGACGCGAATCATATTTCAGGACCTTCACGGACTGGTGAAGGATTATTTAGAGCAATCAACAAGACATTAGAAAGATCAGAAGTGTCAAAGGAAGAAATTGATTTTATTTCTGCTCACGGAACAGCAACATTGTATAATGATGAAATGGAAGCAATTGCTTTTAGTCGTTTAGGTTTGTGTCATATTCCAACCAATAGTTTTAAAGGGTATTTTGGCCATACCTTGGGGGCTGCAGGTATTATTGAAATAATAATGTGTATGGTTTCTATGGAAAAAAATGTTTTATTTAAAAGCATTGGTTATTCTGAAATTGGAACAACAGAAACATTAAATGTAATTTCTGAAAATCGAAATATGGAAGTTAATACAGTTTTGAAAACAGCTTCTGGATTTGGTGGTGGAAATGCTGCTGTACTTTTAAAATGCATTCAATGAAAATAATCGGTCACAGTTATATCAACCCAAAAGGTGCATTTTTAAATGGTCAGAATGTGTTAATAGCAACTGAGGAAAATTATTTAAAAAGCTATTTTTCGGAATTAGAAATTGACTATTCTAAGTTTTATAAAATGGATCTGCTTTCAAAGGCTGCTTTTTTAGGTGATTATCTTCTCCGCAATTCATATAAGGATTTATTGAATGTTGAAAATGAATTACAATTTGTTTTTGCAAATGCTAGCTCAAGTAAAGAAACTGATATACGATTTATTGAATCTTATGAGCATAAAAAAAATCCCAGCCCTTCCTTATTTGTTTATACATTGCCAAACATCTTAACGGGTGAATTAGCTATAAAGCATAAATGGTTTGGTGAAAATATCTTTTATATTTTGACTAAATTTGATTCTGATTTTTTTAATGATCAAATTGCAATGTCATTTTTACGAGGAAATGAATATTGTTTATGTGGTTGGGTTGAAATGACAGGTTCTCCCGAAGATGAATGTTTTATGTTTCTCGTGGCTAAATCTGAAGTTGTTAATGAGAATTTATCAAACAAATTAAATGAAATATTAAATAACTATAGAAATGAGTGAATTAAAAGAACAATTAAAGTCTCAAATAATTGAGCAGTTAAATTTAGAAGATTTGACTCCTGCAGATATTAAAAATGATTCTCCTTTATTTGGTGATGAAGGATTGGGACTTGATTCAATTGATGCATTGGAGTTTATTGTATTGCTTGATAGTTTCTATGGAATAAAAATTGAAGATCCAGCTGCAGCAAGAGAAATCTTTCATTCGGTTGATTCAATGGCTGCTTTTATTGAAAGTAAAAAATAAGAAAAATGGACATTTTTATCACTGGTTATGGAGTGATTTCTGCGATAGGAAAGAATGTCGAAGAAAATTTTTCTTCTTTGACACAAGAAAGAACGGCCATAAAACAGGGTTTAAAAAGTTATACTTCAAAATTTAAAGTTGGTGAAATCGGTTTGCCAAATGATGCGTTAAAAGCAGAATTTGATTTAAAGACAGATGGGTCGCGAACAGCTTTACTAGGTATGGTTGCCGCCAAAGAGGCTTTCAAAAATCATAGTCATTTTGACGCTCTTCGAACTGGATTAATTTCTGGAACATCAGTTGGTGGGATGGATATTTCAGAAGTTGAATATCGGAAACAAATGGCTGGAGAAGAGCCGAATTTTAAACAATATTTTCATCATCCAAGCGGAACCACATCTGAACAAATAGCAGCTGAACTTGGTATAACTGGTTTTGTAAATACTATTTCAACTGCCTGTTCATCAGCTGCAAATGCCATAATGATGGGAGCACGTTTAATCCGGTCAGGTCAATTGGACCGAGTGGTTGTTGGTGGAACAGATAGTTTAACACAATTCACGATTTTTGGTTTTCGTTCACTCATGATATTTGACGATGAATGGTGCAAGCCCTTTGATAATTCAAGAAAAGGATTGAATCTTGGAGAAGGAGCAGGTTACATTGTTTTGGAATCTCAAAAATCTATAAAAACAACTGGGAAAATCGCATTAGCAAAATTATCAGGT
>JBILYS010000353.1:0-2762 GCA_044377625.1 Crocinitomicaceae bacterium | reverse complement strand
ATGCCCTCTGGATTTGATCTTATTAAACTATTTTCTGTTCAGCCAACTATTAATCGTAGTTAGAAATAAATTAATCTGTGCATCTGTGGCAACGAACAAATTCACCACTCAAAAGTAAATCAATTAAAAGTGAAAAGTTTTGTGTTATTTTGAGATTAATAAAAAGTGATTAATGTTATTAAAATGAGCTCAATTATAAAAGAGGATAAAACATTTCGGAATTTATCTCGTCAAGGAAAAGTAACTGAGCCAACTGAATTTGTGAATTGCACTTTTATCGATTGCGATTTCTCAAATAGTTCATTTTCATCTAGTAAGTTTATTGATTGCACATTTACTAATTGCAACATGTCACTCACAAAACTTTCGAATTGTCAATTAAATAACGCTTTATTTAAAGAATGCAAATTAGTTGGAATTAATTTTCACGAGTGTCTGGATTTCCTTTTTTCTGCTGATTTTGAGGATTGTATTTTAGATTATTGTTCCTTTTTTCAAAAGAAAATGATTAAAACCAATTTTAAAAATTGCTCCATGAAAAATTGTGATTTCACGGAAGCTGATTTAATGAAATCCTCCTTTATAAACAGCGATTTAACGGACACCGTTTTCTTTAAAACGAATCTTCGAGAAGTTAATTTTCTTTCTGCTTTTAATTATGGAATTGATCCTGAAATCAACCAAATGAAAAAAGCAAAATTTTCAATTGTCGGCGTTCCAGGATTATTAAATAAATATGGAATTGAAATTCAATAATATTTTTCATATATTTATTGAATGACTTTTAATCGTTTAAACCATTCTATTCTAGGTGAAATAAGACCTCGGTTTTATTTAAAGTCAAACTGTGACCCAGATTTGATAGCAAAACACATTGATGAATGTGTTTTAAAAGACAAAACAGTTTCTGCTGTTCGAACCAATTTCTTGATTTTCTTAAAAACGCCAAGTTGGCTGCAGCATTATTGGTCGCCAGAAATGACGGTCAGAATAGAAAAAGGTGAATTCGCTGAACACACAACTGTTTGTTGTTTAATTGGTCCTAGACAAGCTGTTTGGGCAATGTTTGCACTTATTTATTCCGCCATATTATTGATTACAATTTTTGGAGGAATGTTCGGATTAGTGCAATATCAAACTTCTGGTTCAAGTCCATATATTTGGCTAATTCCTATTGGAATAATCGCTTTTTCTACCGTTTTTATTTCTTCTAAAATTGGTCAAAAGAAAGGCCGTGACCAAATGTTGCACTTAGTGAGTTTTCTCTATCACAGTTTAAAGGAAATTGGTGATGTTGAACGAATTGAACGACGGTAGAACTTAAAGATGATAACTGAAAGTTTATAGTTGGATTTAACGAAAATCGAGTGATGGTAGAAATGAAGTATATTTTCTTTGTGGAATTTGCGCCACTTTGACAAGCTCAGCGCATCGCTTTGTGGTTGAACGAGTGATGAGTTAGGAGTGATGAGTTTAAAACTGATAACTGAAAGTTTATAGTTAAAATTAAACGAACATCGAGCGACAGCCGAGATGTAGTTTATTTTCTATGTGAACTATGTGCCTATGTGGTAAAAAAAATTAATCCAACAAGCTCAACAAATCTTCTTTCGATAAAGATTTTGCAGCTTGACCATCAACTTTGATCAAATCGTCAATTAATTCTTTTTTACTTTCTTGTAAAAGCATGATTTTTTCTTCAATGGTATCCGGACAGATAAGTCGAATTGCCATTACATTTTTCTTTTGACCAATTCTATAACACCTATCAATTGCTTGGTTTTCAACAGCTGGATTCCACCATGGATCAACAATAAAAACATAATCAGCTTCAGTTAAATTCAAACCAGTCCCACCTGCTTTCATGCTTATTAGAAAAACCCGTGTTTCAGCATCCTCCTGAAAATTCTGAACACGTCCTGCCCTATCTTTGGTTTTTCCAGTTAAATATTCATATTTAATTTCCCGCTCATCCAATTGTTTCTTGATCAAATCAAGCATGGTGACAAATTGCGAGAAAACCAATATTTTATGTTGACCTGACTTCATCTCAATTTGCTCTAATAACTCATCCATTTTAGCGGATTCATTGCCATAATATTCTTGATCACTCAACAAGGCTGGTGAATTACAGATTTGTCTCAATTTTGTCAAACCTGCTAAAATGTGCATGTTTTTATTCAGCAAATCCTCTTTATCGTTTCCTTGCAAATACAATTTAAATTCATTTTTATAAGAATCGTAAACTTTGCGTTGTTCCTTGCCCATTTCACAAAAAATAACCATTTCGGTTTTGTCTGGCAACTCTGTTGCAACTTGTTTTTTTGTTCTTCTAAGCAGAAAAGGATTTAATTTTTGCTGTAATTCTTGCGCTCTAGATAAGTCTTTGAATTTATCTATTGGAATAGAATAGTTATCTCTAAAACGTTGCTGATTACCTAATAAGCCAGGATTAGCAAACGAAAATTGAGCATATAAATCAAACGTATTGTTTTCAATTGGTGTCCCAGTCAAGACAACTCTATTTCTAGCTTGTAATAAGCGTACCGACTTATATCTCTTCGATTCAGGATTTTTAACTGCTTGTGATTCGTCCAGAAACACATAATCAAAATGAAAATTTTTCAAGAATGAAATATCGCTTAACAATGTGCCATATGTTGTGAAAACGATATCAAATTTATTCAAGCCTTCATGGTCCTTTTGACGGTCAACTCCATAAATCGTATGGTATTTCAACGAAGGAGCAAATTTCTTTAATT
>JBILYS010000054.1:0-8046 GCA_044377625.1 Crocinitomicaceae bacterium | reverse complement strand
ATTCAATTTATTCTTGGGAATTTAGAGTCTATTTTTGAAAAGAAGAGGTGTTAAATTTTAGTAGGATTATTGTTGTGTGTCCTCCCCCTTAGTCCCCCTCCAAAGGGGGAAAGATCCCACGATTCAATTTATTCTTGGGAATTTAGAATCTATTTTTGAAAAGAAGAGGTGTTAAATTTTAGTAGGATTATTGTTGTGTGTCCTCCCCCTTAGTCCCCCTCCAAAGGGGGAAAGCATGCACGAATCAATTAATTCTTGGGATTGCTGAATCTATTTTTGAAAAACAAGAGATTACTTTTTTACAAAAGATCAAATCTATGCTCTATGTTCTATCAGCGCAGCGGTCTATGTTCTAAATTCTAACCTCTATCCTCCAATTCCAATTCCTTTTTCACCTGTTTCTCCTCAATATAATGCGCCGTTAATAAAATTACTAAAAAAGGCAAAACTGGTGCTTTGAAACGAACTAAAACACCAAATAGTATTGATGTAAATCCAGCAAAATAGGCTAAAATGAGTGCGAAGAAAAAGGCGAACACGAGAAATTCATGCTTACGGATTCGTTTAATGCGTTCTAAAATATGGCTATTCACTAGAAATCTAAAAGTGAAAAACAACAAAACAACACTTTCAACCCCATTTAAGATCAACGAAAAACTCAAAGCTTCCCATATAAAAGGCCTGTAAAACCCTGCGATTACAGCTGTTGGAAAAGCGGTAACCATTCCAATTGGACTGTAATCCGTTATTCCAAGTTCATAACGTTTGGTGCCATAGGTTTTGTTGGTGGTCATATCCTTATTTATGACAGCTGCTTCGTTTAGAAATTCATCAGCAACAGTTGTTTGAAAGAATATGACAATGGTACTTACACCTATCGTAGTGATAAAAAGTCTAAGTGTAAATTTTTCAAAATTTCGTTTTTCAAATTTTTTAGCTAATTGGGCGCTGTATGCAAATAGCAAGGGAACTAACAAAGTGACAAGTATAAATGAGCGCACTTGCATGATCACAAAAACACAAACCAAAAGATAAATCCAATTTTTTAATTTCCGTTTTTTTTCCTTTGACAAAATGATAAAGAGGTTATGCAGAAAATAACAAATTGCTACGAAAACGACTGTGTCCTTTGAAATACCACCGCACCAAAAGCTTAACGAAGGAATAAAGAAGATCGCCAAAGCCAAATGCCAGTCCTTGTGCAGTTTAAAACTTCTTGCCAATTCAAACAATCTCCAAGATGCATTGGTCGTGATAAATGCAAAAACAATAGACATCAGTATGTAGCCTTTGAAGGTGAAAAAAGTAAAAAAGGAGGCAATCTTACTGATGAAAAAACTTTCTGATTCATCGTAAATATGCCCATCAGGGTATCCTGTAGCGAGATTAAAGTTTTTATAAAGCGTTCTTCCCTCGTCTGATCGATAAATTTCTTCAAAATACCCAAATGGATTTTCCCAAAATAAGTGGTTTAATTTTACTGCACCATCCCAAAAACCTATGGAATCTCCTCCTGCACCGTAGGAAACAATGTAAAAAATAGCATTTGCCATTACAAAAAGCACCTTAAAAGAAAATGCTGGGATGTAGTATTTGTAATAGTCCAATTGATGATTCCTGCGCCTTCTCAGATATAAAATAATCAATAAAACAACAATACCTAGAAGTGTAGAAAGTATATCTAATGGTGTAAAGAAGGTATAGTTTTTATCAATAAGAAACGGAGCATCATGCATTGATGAGAATTTGTTTTTTCAAAAATACATTTTTTCTAGAGAATAGACTTGGAGTTAAGAACATAGAGATGATTTGGGGTGCACTGAGCTGGACGCTCCTGATTTTTGTGCAGCGCAAAATAGCGTTTTTGAATCTCCCCCTTTGGTGGCGTCGCCTTGAGTTTATCGAAAAGGGAATAAGGGGGAGGATGCAAAGATTCTTTAATTCTACCCTTAATCCCCAAGACAGATTTTGATGATGCAGTAAATTATATGTTTCTGTTAGTTGTAGTTGTTGTGTGTCCTCCCCCTTAGTCCCCCTCCAAAGGGGGAAAACATACACGCACCATTTTATTCTTGGGATTGCTGAATCTATTTTAAAAAAACAAGAGTTTAGTCTCTTTACAAAAGATCAAATCTATGCTCACTTCGGCAGGCTCAGTGCATCGCTCTGTTCTAACAGCGACTTGTACTGAGCTTGTCGAAGTAAGCGGTCTATGTTCTAACCTCTATTCATGATGATACGGTTCTCCTTTCAAAATAGTCATTGCGCGGTACAATTGTTCGAAGAAAATCATGCGTACCATTTGGTGAGAAAACGTCATTGAGGACAAACTTATTTTTCCTGCAGCGGCAGCGTACACTTCATCTGAAAAACCATAAGCGCCACCAACTATAAATGCAATTGCTTTTCCTCCAGAATTAAATTTTTGTTGTAGAAATTGTGAGAATTGGACGGAAGAATACATTTTTCCATGTTCGTCTAAAAGAATGATGCTATCACCTTGTTGAATTTTAGATAGTATTTCTTTTCCTTCTTGCTCCTTGATTTGCTCGAAAGTAAGTTTCTTGGCATTCTTGAGGTCGGGAATTTCAATCCGTTCAACAGCAACATAATGTTTCAAGCGTTTCAAATATTCGGTTTCACCTTCTTCTAAAAAAGATTTCCCAGTTTTTCCTATGCAAATGAATTTTACTTTCACGGTGTAAATATAATTAGAGGATATAACATAGCGATGCACTGAGCTTGCCGAAGTGAGCCTAGAACATAGATTAAATTCCACGAAGCATTTCATTCTTGGGGTTTAGAACCTACTTTTGAAAAATAAGAGATTACTTTTATTTAAAAAGATCAAGTCTATGCTCTATGTTCTAACAGCGAAGCGGTCTATGTTCTAATTACTATGCTCTATTAAAAAAAAGGCACTATTTTTGCTTGTTTCAAAATCAAAAAAAATACAAAATGGGTTTTCTTTATGTTTTTTTAACATCTATCATCTTGTCTCTGACTGCACAAAGTGATATTCCATATTCAAGTATTGAAAAGGCTTTTATCTCGAATGACGCGAGTGATATTGTTGCTTTAGGGAAGGATAAAATGTTGATTAATATTCTTGGAAAAGAAGGCGCTTATAGCCAATCGCAAGCCAATTTAGTTTTAAAAGATTTCTTCACGAAAAAACCTGGTTCAACATTTAAATTCATTTTCAAAGGCAAAGAATCTACAGATGGGTCTTTTGCAATTGGAACCTACGATAGCAAAGGAGAAAGTTACCGCGTAACATTGCATTTCAAAAAAATTGGAGCTGATTTCAAAATTGAAAGTTTGATTATCGAAAAAGCATAATCCATAGTTGCGGGTTACTAGTTGAAAAAATTGCTAGTTGCTAGATACAAGTTGATTGGGAATAAAACATATCCTACTGGTTCAAAAAATAAATTTGTAATTAGCAATTAATAACTTTCAATTGGTTCAAAAACTAGCAACTTGTAATTAGCAACTACTTGTAATTAGCAACTAATAACTAATAATAATAGAGTTCCTCTTCTTACCTTTGCGTCATGATAAATGAAATAATCGATAATGCATTATTAGAGGATATTGGAGAAGGCGATCATTCCTCACTTTCATGCGTTCCTGAAGCTGCCCAAGGAAAAGCTCATTTGCTTGTTAAAGAAGACGGAATTCTTGCTGGAGTTGAATTAGCTGAAATTATTTTTCATCGATTTGATCCTACCTTGAAACTTGAAATCTTACTGAAAGATGGCACTCCTGTGAAAAAGGGTGATATCGCTTTTTATGTTTCAGGAAGTTCCCGTTCAATTTTATCCACTGAAAGATTAGTACTTAATTTCATGCAACGAATGAGTGGTATCGCTACTCAAACAAATAAAATAGTTTCGATAATTGAAGGTTGTAATACCAAATTATTAGATACACGTAAAACAACTCCTGGCATTCGTTACATGGAAAAATGGGCTGTTCGAATTGGTGGAGGGTACAATCACCGATTTGCGCTGTACGATATGATCATGCTAAAAGACAATCATGTTGATTATGCTGGTGGAATAATTCCCGCAATTCAGCGTGCAAACGAATATCTAAAAGCGAACAATAAAGACCTCAAAATTGAAATCGAAGTGCGCAATGAAACCGAATTAACTGAAGTTTTGTCTATTGGAGGAGTGGATCGGATCATGCTTGACAATTTTACGCCCGAACGAATTTCAAAAGTTTTACCGTTAATACCATCTCAATACGAAACAGAAGCATCGGGAGGAATTACAATGGATAATATTCGTGCTTTTGCAGAAACAGGAATCCAATTTATTTCTGTCGGAGCCCTTACTCATTCGGTTAAAAGTTTAGACATGAGCCTTAAAGCTACTTTTGTATAGGTATTTTCTTAATTACAACTTGCAACTAGCAACTAGCAACTTGTAACTAGCAACTCGCAACTTGTAACTAGCAACTAGCAACTTGTAACTCGCAACTATTCTAAAGCTCATCATCCAACAAATCGTTTTTCTCAGAAGTGCTACCATCAATTTTTGGAGTATAAATAAACGAAACACCTACGATCGTCATTCCACCAATAATGATGTAAAATGCGAATGGCCAATGCATAATCATTGCTGCGAGTCCAATAAATACGATTAAACTGCCTAGCCAATAGAAAAAGTTAAAGTTTACATCTTGTTTCCCGAATCGAAAGGAAAGTAAGTTTAAAAGTATAGCACTTGCCCCAACAATTAAAAAAACCAATTTCGCAATCGATTTTGGAATCAAATTAGCACCAATATTCGTAAAAAGCACAATTGCCATTAAAAAAGAAATTCCGAAACAGATTGCTGCAATGCGTTTTAAGATCATGAGGTAAATATAGTAAAACGAAAAGACGAATTATAAAAATCGTTAAGTTTTATAGTGCCCCAAAACCAGATTATAATTAAATTACTATTTTCACCACTAGTGAGGGAATTACATCCTGCAAAATTTAAAAGTATCATGAAGAGTAGACTTATAATTATCGGATTAATAATTTCCCAATTTTCATTTTCACAAAGTGAATTGGATAAAGTGGTGAATGGCTCCTGTGCTTGCATTACCGAATCTACTGCTGATGTTTTTGATTATGATAGTTATTTGAGCTTAATTATGGAATGTGCTTCACCTTTGATTATTCAAAACACCAATGAGTTAACAAGAGAATTAGGAATCACTGAAAAAGATGAAATGGCAGCAATTGAACAAATTGGAGCGAAAGTAGGTGAGAGGTTGGTGGTTGAATGTGAACGATTTACTGAACTAACATTTAAAATTCTTGGCGATGATTCTGAGATGATGAACGATGTAATTGAAGAAATTAAAGAAGATGAAACGGAAGATTTTTTGATAGAACAAGGAACAATTCTCTCCATCTCAAACGAGATCCCGTGTCTTATAACAATGAGAAATTCTCAAGATGAAACGTTGAATTTTTATTGGATGGAACCTATTAATATCAATGAACAATTTATAACGAATCCCGATTCTTTAAAAGGTAAAAAAGTAATGATTGTTTTTTATTTAGGAGAAGTTTATAATCCTAAAATAGGAGCATATCAAGCACGAAAAATTTTGTCAGAATTAACAGTTGAATAGTTATACTAAATTCTAAAGTAATTCTTTGAAGAAAAATCAGTGAATCTCACTTTGTGGCTGCCTTTGGCGGTGTGGCTTATTAATTTTTTATTTAGCCTTTAACAAACGTGCATTTTTGTAGTTATGAATGTCTAACAAGAAATCACTGTCTTCTTCCAATTTATTTCCAATTACAACTATTGACGCCCCAGCAGAATGGCAATTTTGAATTTGTTCAATAGTTTTGATTCCACCACCAATAATAATCGGAAGATTCAATTCCCTGATACTTGAAATAATATCAACTGGTACAGAATATTTTGCTCCACTCCCTGCGTCCAAATAAAGAACTTTTTTGCCTTGCAATTTTCCTGCAGTTGCTGTATTCTTGACGATTGAGATTTTATCTCTTGGAATTGGTGTTGTTTGACTTACATACGCCACAGAAGACTGCGTTCCACCATCAATTAATAAATAAGCCGTTGGAATAATTTCTATATCCATTTGTATCAATTCAGCTGCTGAATCAATATGATGTCCTATTAAATAATCCGGATTTCTACCTGATAATAAACTTAAATACAACAAACCATCTGCCTTGGGAGAAATTTGGTTGGACGAACCAGGAAAGATAATAAGCGGAATAGTAGAATGCTCTTTTATAAAATCAACCGTTAAATTGAATTGAACACGAGTTACGGTGCTTCCTCCAATAAAGATAAAATCAATTCCAGCGAATGCAGCTTTTTTTAAAAGTTCCAACAAAAAAGGACCATTATCCGATTTTTCAGGATCAATTAATACGGCAATTGAATTTGATTTGGAAGATATAGTGTTTAAAATAGTCATGGTTCTATTTTACATGAATCACTGCTGATGCAAATAATTAAGTCATTTCGAACAAATGTAGTTAATTCAACTTTAATTTTTTCATCTGGATTAATTATTGTCCCTGACCAGTGATTTGCAGCAACTTTTTCGATCAATAAATCAGTCTTGAATATAATTTGTTTTCTTCCAGCTAACTTATAAAGTACTTCTTTTAATGACCAAGCCGTTGTCATTTCATCTTCAGATTCCACATCCAGCTCCTCAATTTCATTTTTTGAAAGAAATTTTGGAAATAGTTTTTTCGCTTTGTTGCGCTTTGGTTCTAAATCTAATCCGACTTTAAAATCTTTACAAAGTGCAATACCAACCACTCCAGGAGCATGACTTATTGAAATGAAACCTTCGTTCTCTATATAAGGTGCTCCGTGCTCATTATAGTGAATATGCTCAAAGCCAAATAAGCGATGGCGAAGAATTCGTGTTGCAACAAATTCACATTGCCGTTTTATATTCTTAAAAGAAAAATAACGTTCCCTTTCTTGATCAGTTAAATTGTCTAAATAATCGGAAGGAATAAACGCTTTGTAATGCATTAAATGCACTTCAATTTTTTTTAAATGTATATTTTCTTGGATAAACGGCACTGCTTAGAATTTATACAAAAAAACGAAATTTTATTAACATTCGTTAGACTTGTATAAAAACATTGAAAATGAGACAAAAACTATTATTTTAAAAGTTAAATGCGACTAATTTTGTTAATGAAAGTTAATCTAATGTTATTTAATTTTATTTAACATTAGTGTATTGAAAATGTTTTTTTCTATATTTACCAGCTTTCTTGCAACAAAATAGTTTGAAATTTAAACTGTACTTATGTTACGAAAACTTAACTTGTTATTAATAGGTGTCTTATTCACAGTCACTTATAGTTTTTCCCAAACGGGAATGGGTTCTATAAAAGGGACAATTAAAGATGGAGACACGAAACAACCAATAGCTTTTGCTAAAGTCGTGTTGTTTCAAGGTGGAAGCGTTAGAGGTGGTGCTACATCAGATTTTGATGGTAAATTTCAAATTAATTCAATTAATGCTGGGGTTTATGATATCGAAGTAAGAAATGAATCTGAAGGATATCAGCCGACTTCTCTTACAGGTGTAATTGTATCTTCTGATAACATCACATTCTTAGATGATTTGACAATTGCCAAAGCAAAAGAAGCAAAGGAAATTCAAGAAGTTAAGATTGTAGCTTACCGTGTACCTTTAATTGATAAAGATGGTGGTGCTTCAGGAGCAACAATCACACGAGAAGATATCGCTCGTTTACCAGTTCGTTCTGCTGCTGGTGTGGCGTCAACAGTTGGTGGAGTTAATTCGAATGAAGGTTCGGGTGAGATTTCTGTGCGTGGTTCTCGTTCTGATGGTACTTACTTTTATATTGATGGAATCAAAGTACGTGGTTCTGCGAATCTTCCGAAATCTTCTATTGAAGAGGTTACTGTAATTACGGGAGGTATTCCAGCAAACTACGGTGATGCAACAGGTGGTATCATTTCCGTTACTACGAGAGGTCCTTCTGCAAAATATTTCGGT
>JBILYS010000352.1:0-2769 GCA_044377625.1 Crocinitomicaceae bacterium | reverse complement strand
GTATTCGGTTTAGATAAATTCGGGTATAACCTTCTTGAAGGAATGTTCTCAGGTCCTTTATGGATGCAAAAAGATTCACTTGGAAATAAAGTTAAGCCACGTTTAGGTTTCTTGCTTTCTGCCAATTTAACTGACCAATTAGATAGCCGTCCATTAAAAGGTGGTAGCTATAGAATTAAAAAAGATGTTCGCGATTCATTATTAGCAAATCCATTACGTCCAACTTCAACTGGTCAAGGTACATATAGTAATGCACAATTTTTAAGAAAATCAGATTTTGAAAATACTCCTTGGAGAATGAATGCTCGAAGTACTGTAATTTCAGCTCAAGGAAAAATTGATGTTAATACGGGTCCAACTGTCAATTTAACATTTGGTGGTTCTTTGAACTACAGCAATAGCAATAATTATTCTTACACTAATTCACTTTTGAATTTTGGTAACACTGGGGTTTCTAAATCATTAGACTGGAGAGTATTTGGTCGTTTAACACAGCGTTTTATAAATGATACTGAAGGAAGTGCTTCAAAATTAAAATCGTTTGTGTATTCATTAATGGTGGATTTCACAAAAACAAAAGATGATACGTACGATCCAAACCATAAGTACAATATTTTTAATTATGGACATGTAGGAACATTTACAACATCAAGAACTCCAAGTTATGAATTTGATAAGGATAAATTGATGTATATCCATAATGGTTTCCGAGATAATGAAGTAAGATTTTCTCCTTCAGAAACAAATGCTCAGTTAGCTGCAATTACTACTCAGTATTATGATATTTATGCTAATTCACCTGATGGAAATTATAATAATCTTTTCCAAATTCAACAAGGTAACGCACTTAGAAATGGTGATGTACCTGGTAGTGTTTATGGTATTTGGAATAATATTGGTTCACCTTACAACTATTTTGGAAAAACTGAAACAGATCAATTACGTGGAACAGGTTCTTTTGCAGTAAATGTTGGTGATCATTCAATTTCTTTTGGATTTGAATTAGAGCAACGTTGGGATAGAGGTTGGACAGCTGGAGCTAATGGCCCAACTGGAATTTGGTCAATTGCACGTCAATTAACAAATTTCCATATTAGAGAATTAGACATGAATAGCGGTGTAATTTCAGATTCTGGTTCTTTCAAGGCAATTACGTATAACCGTTTAAATACGGGTAATGCTCATAATGAAACAACAAGTAATATTGATTATAATCAAGATGGTGTTATAGGAAGTTATGGTGGTCAAGAAAACAGTGATCAACAATCATTCTTTGATTACAATTTAAGAAACTATTTACATGATAACGGAATGATATCTACTGGTGGTGAAGGATCAGAATATATTGACATTGACCAATATGACCCAGGTATCTATACGTTTGATATGTTCTCTCCAGACGAATTATTGAACAGTGGAAATTCTTTTGTTTCTTATTGGGGTTATGACCATACTGGTAAAAAAGTATCAGGTCAAACAGATATCAATAAGTATTTTAATGAATTTGACAAAAACGGAAATTACAAAAGATTTGTTGGAGCATTTCAACCTACTTATATTTCAGGATATATTATGGATAAATTTGCATTCAATGACTTAGTCTTTAACGTTGGTGTGCGTGTCGATGTATTTGATGCAAATCAACCAGTATTGAAAGATCCATATTTGTTTTATAATGCACATACTGTAGCAGAAGCGAAGCAAATGGTTGCTGATGATGCAACACAATATGCTTGGGTTAAAATTCCTGAGGCAATGGGTGATGATTATACTGTTTATGTTAATGATGTAAATAATCCATCTGCAATTAATGGTTTCCGTGTAGGTAACAATTGGTATGATGCTGACGGAATTCAAGTAGAAAATCCAAAAGTTATTGAAGGAGCAACAGGTATTCAACCATGGTTGTTAGATCCGTCGCAAGAAACGCCAAATGAAACAGCTTTTGAAGATTTTAAAGCGGCAGTTAATGTTATGCCTCGTATCGCATTCTCATTCCCTATTTCTGATGAAGCATCTTTCTTTGCACATTATGACATCTTAACAAAACGTCCTACTTCTGGTGCTCGTTTTGATCCATTCCAATATCAGTTTTTGACAAATAACACAAAGAACAATTCTAATTTGAAGCCTGAAACAACGGTTGATTATGAAATTGGTTTCCAACAAGTTTTGTCTAAAACATCTTCTTTGAAAATTTCAGCATTCTATAGAGAACAAAGAAATAATGTTCAATTAATCAATGTTTTTGATGCTTATCCTCAAACATACAGTACGTTCGGTAACCGAGATTTCGGTACAGTAAAAGGTATGACTATATCGTATGATATGAGAAGAACAGGTAATTTGAGAATGACTGCTAACTACACATTGCAGTTTGCTGATGGTACTGGATCTGACGCGACATCTGCATCAAGTTTAGTGAATGCTGGATTACCTAATTTACGTTATTCAGCTCCTTATAATTATGACCAACGTCACGCATTCGCAATCACAATGGATTACCGTTATGGTGAAGGTGCTAATTACAACGGACCAGTAATTAAAGATTTCAATTTACTTGAAAACACTGGTTTAAATATCGTTTCTAATATTTATTCAGGTTCACCATACTCATCTCAAACGTTTATTACAGATGCTGGAATTGGAAATATGGCAGCAGGACAAAATGGAACAATAAATGGATCTCGTTTACCATGGTCATACAGATTGGATTTGCAATTAGATAGAACAATCAATTTAGAGTTCGGTAAAGATGATGCTAAGAAG
>JBILYS010000351.1:0-2770 GCA_044377625.1 Crocinitomicaceae bacterium | reverse complement strand
AAAGAACCCATGTCTAACGAATAAACAACTTTTGTTTTAAGGTTCTCAGGAACATCTCCATCGACAATTCGATGAGCAAGACCTTCTGCAATGGCCGTTTTTCCAACGCCTGGTTCACCGATTAAAATTGGGTTGTTTTTCGTTCTTCTCGTTAGAATTTGCAAAACACGTCTGATCTCATCGTCTCGACCAATTACAGGATCTAATTTTCCAGCTTTTGCAAGTTCATTTAAATTCTTTGCATATTTCTCAAGCGATTGATAGGTTTCTTCTTGACTTTTTGAAGTGACTTTTTCTCCGTTTCTTAAATCCATAATTGCTTGTTTAAGGTTGTTTTTGTTGATTTTGTTGTCTTTTAAAAGTGTTCCAATCGAATCCGATGCATCAAGTAAACAATACAATAACATTTCTATTGTGACGTAATCGTCTCCGAAATTCTTGAGCTCGTTAACTGCGTTATTGAATACTTTATTTGTGTTTTGTGAAAGATAAATTTGTCCTCCTTCAACTTTTGAGTAAGACAGTATTATTCTATCCAAAGCAGCTTCTAAAGCAGATGAATTAACGTTTAATTTGTTGAGCAAATAAGGAGTTACATCTTGATCTGTGATGAATATTGCCTTTAAAAGATGACCTGTTTCAATGGATTGGTTACCATGTGATTCAGCAAGATTCTGTGCTTGTTGAACAACTTCTTGAGATTTGGTTGTAAACTTATTTAAATCCATAAGGCTAATTTTTGAACGGATTTGAATCGTCAAATTAAAAGCCAAGTCGAATTAAATTCGTTATTCGGTAAAAATGGCAGAAGAAGTTGAATCGTTCTGACGAAATGTCTTTTTATCAGTTATTTACGGGGTTATTAACATGAAAATTTGACTTATCAACAATTTTTGTAACCTATCGGATAAACCTGCGTATTTAGAAACACAAACAACAGCAACATGAAATTATTAGCAACTAGCATTTGTCTTTCAGTTTTCGGTTTTTCTCAAGCAGGAGAGATTGTAAAACAGATTTCAAAAAAAGAATACGTTGAGCAATGGCGTACAACGGCGGTTCAACAGATGATTCAATATAAAATCCCTGCAAGCATCACATTGGCTCAAGGAATTCTTGAATCGGGTAGTGGCAATTCAGATTTAGCTGTAAAAGGTAAAAATCATTTCGGAATTAAGTGTGCTGAATGGACGGGGGAAACAATGCGAGTTGATGATGATCAGAAAAACGAATGTTTTAGAGTATATGCAAGTGCTGAAGAATCTTATGTTGATCACAGTGAATTTTTGAAAAACAAATCACGGTATAAGAATTTATTCACACTTGATAAAGATGATTATAAAGCTTGGGCTAAAGGATTAAAGGAAGCAGGTTATGCTACAAATCCGAAATATCCAGATTTGTTAATCGAAATCATTGAGGATTTGAAATTGTATGATTTAGATGAAACAGGTAAACCGAATAATGAAAAAGCACCAAACTTAGTTGCTGAAAAATCATCTGAACTTACTGTAGTGAAACATACCGTATTGCTTCATGAAAACAAAGTAAAATACATTATTGCTAGAAAAGGCGATACATTTTATAGAATTGCAAAAGAATTTGGAATGGGATTGTGGGAGTTGTATAAATACAATGACTTCGGTCCGAAAAAAGACGTGTTAGTTGAAGGTGACATTGTTTATATTCAACCAAAAAGAAAAAGATCAAAGAAAGAAAGTATTAAGTTGTCTCATGCAATGAGTTTGAGAGAATTGTCACAAGACCAAGCGTTGAAACTTGGTTCATTACAAAAATTAAATGAATTTTCTTCAGCTGACCAGTTAATGGCCAAGGGAGAAAAAGTTACCCTCCGTTAATGGATTTTTCCAGCCTGAGCTAAACAGGTTATGTGAGGTTTTTAGTTTGTTGTTGTTTGTTTGAAAAGCCTTGGGAAACTGAGGCTTTTCTTGTATTCCTATTAGTATAATACTACTTTTAAGAATCCAACGCTTTTCACAGAAATTCCTTTTAATAAATCGATATAACATTTAAATCAATGGATTTAGGTTTTGAATTGTCGGTTTAAAAGTTATTTCTTAATTTAGTCTTACAAGATTATGTATACATGAAGCCTTCAACCGAATTATTCAGCTTGATTAAGTCATTGACTAAATCAGAAAAACGTTTTTTTAAATTATCTTCTTCTCTTCAATCAGGTGACAAAAATTATTTAAAGATTTTTGACTTTATTGAAAGTCAATCAAAATATGATGAGGATAATCTTAAGATTGAATTTAAGAAAGAAACATTTGTTAAACATCTTCCTTCTGAGAAAAATCACCTATATAAATTGATTTTAAAAAGTCTTAGGTCCTTCTATAGTGAACAATCTGTTAGTAGTTTATTGAAGCAGGAAATTAAAAATGTAGAAATTCTCTACAATAAAGCACTTTATAAAGAATGTGAAAAATTTGTCTCGAGAGCAAAGCAGATGGCAAAAGACCATGAGAAATTTTATTATTGGTTTGAGCTTTTGTCTTGGGAGAAAAAATTATTGGAAGAAGCATATGAATCAGGTGAATTTACTACCAATCTTGACGCCCTTATAGACGAAGAAGAGATGGTAATTGCTAAACTTCGTAATTTGGCTGAATACCAAGTGATCTATTCGAAAATTAATTTAATTTTCAGAAGTGGAGGTTTTACACGGACAGAAAGTGAAAGGAAAGCTGTGGAAGAAATTGCTGATTACCATTTGATAAAAGGGAAAAATACGGCACTTTCAACA
>JBILYS010000350.1:0-2776 GCA_044377625.1 Crocinitomicaceae bacterium | reverse complement strand
AAAGAATGCGCCCAATCTTGATGACAACAATTGCGATGGTAGTTGGTATGATTCCAATTGCAACTGCAACAGGTTCTGGAGCGGAATGGAAAAACGGTTTGGCTTGGGTATTAATTGGTGGATTAACCAGTTCAATGTTCTTAACAATTATTGTTGTTCCAATGATGTATTATAGCGTTGATAGAATCCAAGCGAAACTTTCAAAGAAAAAAGCAAAAGAATTGCATTTTGAAGAAGGGGTAGTTTAGTTAAAAGTTTATAACTGATAGCGATGTCCTGAGCTTTTGCCGAAGGGTTTATAGTTTCAAAAAAGCCACAGATTCACAGATTAAATGTGTTTACTGTGGCTTTGTTGTTTCATTAAATTAATAATTTTATGATTTCGGCATTTCAGAAAGTACGTGTAGAAAAGAAAAATACTTAACTTCGCACACAACTTTTTTATCATAGAAAAATATGAATTACGACATTATAGTTATCGGTAGTGGTCCTGGAGGATACGTTGCAGCCATTCGCGCATCTCAGTTAGGTTTAAAAACAGCTATTATTGAGCGTGAATCTCTAGGCGGAATTTGTTTGAATTGGGGATGTATTCCTACAAAAGCATTGTTAAAGAGTGCAAATGTATTTGAGTATTTGACACATGCTAGTGATTATGGAATCACCGTAAAAGAAGCGAATGTTGATTTTACTGCAATGGTTGATCGTAGTCGTGGTGTTGCAAATGGTATGAGTGCAGGAATTCAATTCTTGATGAAAAAGAATAAAATCGATGTAATTAAAGGAACTGCAGTTGTAAAAGCTGGAAAAAAAGTTTCTGTTACTGGCGAAGATGGAGCTGTTACAGAGTATTCTGCTGACAAAGGAGTTATCATTTCTACTGGTGCTCGTTCTCGTGAATTACCAAATCTTCCACAAGATGGAGAAAAAATAATTGGTTATCGTCAAGCAATGACCTTGAAATCTCAACCAAAGAAGATTGTGGTTGTTGGTTCTGGTGCTATCGGTGTTGAATTCGCTTATTTCTACAAAGCAATTGGAACAGAAGTTACTGTTGTTGAATATTTACCAAACATTGTTCCTATTGAAGATGAAGAAGTTTCTAAGCAATTAGAAAAATCTTTTAAGAAAATGGGAGTTACTGTTATGACAAATGCATCGGTTGAATCAGTAGACACGAAAGGAAAAGGATGTGTTGTAACTGTTAAAACGGCAAAAGGAGAAGAGAAAATTGAATGTGATGTAGTTCTTTCAGCTGTTGGAATTCAAGCAAACATTGAGAATTTAGGATTAGAAGAAGTTGGAATTGTTGTTGACAAAGGTAGAATCTTAGTAAACGATTTTTACCAAACTAACATACCAGGAGTTTATGCAATTGGTGATGTTATTCCAACACCGGCTTTGGCTCACGTAGCTTCTGCGGAAGGAATTATTTGTGTTGAAAAAATTGCAGGGCATTCTCCAGAGCCATTAGATTATGGAAATATCCCAGGTTGTACATATTGTTCTCCAGAAATTGCATCAGTTGGGATGACAGAAAAAGCTGCAAAAGAAGCAGGTTTAGAAATTAAAGTTGGTAAATTCCCATTCTCAGCATCTGGAAAAGCAAGCGCTGCAGGTGTAAAAGATGGATTTGTGAAACTGATCTTTGGAGCAAAATACGGAGAGTTATTAGGAGCTCACATGATTGGAGCTAATGTAACTGAAATGATTGCTGAAATTGTTTCTATTCGTAAATTGGAAACAACTGGACACGATATCATCAAAACTGTTCACCCTCACCCAACTATGTCGGAAGCGATTATGGAAGCAGCTGCTGCTGCATACGGTGAAGTGATCCACTTATAGTTGCAAATTGCTAGTTGCAAATTGCTAGTTACTAAAAAAGCCTCGTTCAATAGACCGAGGCTTTTTTGTTTGCAACTAATAACTTGTGATTAGTAACTTCGTTTAACGAGCAACTAATCAACGTCCAATTCCAATTTTAACGCCTCCTGTTAAAACAAATCTTACGCCATCAAATGATTTTTTATCCCAGTAATAGGAATAGATTCCAGTATTCCCATCATACGTTGCTGCAGTATTAAAGCGCATATGAGACTCGTAACCTAGACCAATACCTCCAAACATATCCAACGAGAAATTTTGAGACAACCAACGTTGAACACCAAAGTTGAAGGTGAAATACATGTGATTTTCACTTCCCTTTGTGTCAGCCAAGAAACCTGAATAATCATTAACACCAAAATTCTTTAAACGATATTTGACAACTGGAGAAATATAAAACCCATTCAAGACCTTACCATTATCCATTGGGTAAAATCTATAACCTACTGAACCAAACAAACCTAAACCAGTTGTTTCTTCAACTGTCGAACCTCCGCCGAACGGATCATTGTAATGGTTATCAGTAACTGTCAATCCAACATTCGATAAAGTTGGTCCGAATTCAAATTCAACACTTGACATTTCATCAATTTTCCTTTCATATCCAAAATTAATTTCACCTACAACCATTTGCAATGGACTGTACTTCATTACAGATTTACTATCTACAAGGATTCTTTCTTTTTTCTCTTTGTACGTTTTTCCAGTTCCTCGGTCTATAACGATAATTTTCTCTTCTTGGCCAAAAGCAGAAAGAACAACCCCTAAAAAATAAATTGTCGTGAATATGTTTTTCATAATTTCATTTTAAGTTAATCAACGTTTACTATAATGTAAAAGTTGGGTTTTTATTTCACAATAATGGCATCTTTTTTTGCTAAAAATGCTT
>JBILYS010000349.1:0-2777 GCA_044377625.1 Crocinitomicaceae bacterium | reverse complement strand
CAAGGTTATCCGTCTACATTTGATGGAACGGGAATTGGAATGCGTTATATCGGTTATGCAAATGATTTTATTGATGTAACATTAGGTTCTATTTATGAGCAGTTCGGCGCTGGACTTTCGTTAAGAGCTTATGAAAATATGGGCTTAGGGTATGATAGTCAATTAGATGGTGTAAGATTAATTGTTCGCCCGAAAAAAGGATTAACATTTAAAGGTGTTTATGGTTATCAACGTTATGCTTTCTTAGAAGGGAGAATTGTTCACAGCGCTGGCGTGACGAGAGGTTTTGATGGTGAAATGCACTTGAACGAAATGATTAAAAAACTCGCAGATAAAAAATTAGACATTACCATTGGTGGGTCTTTCGTGAGTAAATACCAGAAGGATGATAATACAGATTTGATTTTACCCGAAAATGTAGGATGTTATGGCGGACGCGTAAAGTTGCGTTACGGTAAATTTGTATTAGATGGAGAATATGTTTTTAAAGGTCAAGATCCAAGTCAAGACAACGGGTATATTTATAATACTGGACATGCTGCCATTGCGAATTTTGGCTATTCTCAAAAAGGTTTGGGAATATTAGTTTCAGCAAAATCAGCAGACAATATGAGTTACCGTTCGGATAGAACTAAGCAATTACAAAATGTAATTATCAATTATCTTCCGTCAATGAACAAAACGCATACGTACAATTTAGTTGCGTCTTTATATCCTTATGCGACACAACCAGTTGGAGAAACTGCATTTCAAGCAGAAGTGTTATATACCTTCAAAAAAGGTTCTAAACTAGGAGGGAAATATGGAATGTCTATCAATGGAAATGTTTCTATTGCGCTGCAACCAATGCGACATACATCTTCAATAAATCCATTAGATTCAACAGGAGTTACCTACACAAGTGGTTTGTTTGATCTGAGCGACAGTTTATATTGGAGAGACATTAACTTCAATATAACACGAAAATTCAACAAGAAATTTAGTGCAATATTTAGTTATTTCAATATTACCTTAAATAATGATGTAGCAACGGTTACCAAAGAAAAAGGTTTTATAAAATCCAATGTTTTTGTCTTAGAGTTGGCTTATAAGTTTGAAAACAAACAATCTTTACGGGCTGAATTCCAAACATTATTCGTTAATAGAAGAGATAGTTTAGGAAATGAAGTAGGATTTTCTGAAGGGACACCAGTAGATAAAGGTGATTGGGCAACGGTATTGTTAGAATACACAATTAATTCACACCTTTTTGTGAGTGTAATGGATCAATATAATTTTGGAAATCCAGTTGTGAGCCATAGAGCACACCATCCATATGTTTCAGTTGGTTACATACGTGAAGCAACTCGATTAACCTTGTCGTATGGTCGCCAACGTGCAGGTTTATTTTGTGTTGGAGGTGTGTGTAGACCAGTACCAGCTTCAAATGGTTTGACTTTTTCATTTACACATAGTTTTTAATAAGAAAATATGAAAAAATTACTTTTTATACTTGTTGCAATAGGTTGTTTCATGATCAATTCATGCGACAAGGTAGAGAATCCATTTCCACCTCTTGTGAATAATGATTTAGACACGACAATTTATAACGGTGCTTGGAGCGATTATGTTGCTAATCAATGGCCTGATTTTTCGACCTTGCCAAACGATGACCCAAACAGAAATGCATTGATCGAAGATTTTACAGGACATAATTGTAGTGCTTGTCCAGCTGCTGGCACAGTTGCTCATGATATACATACAGCAGACCCTTCGCGTATATTTATTGCAAGTATTCACGCATCAAACGAAGTTCCTGGGTATGGAGCTTTTCAAGCCGTAAATCTTGGATTGGGTTATACAGTTGATTTCACCAATGATCAAAGCAAGGAAATGGGGACCTTTTTTGGCAACACACTTATCAATTCAGGATTTTTTGGAAATCCTTCAGGGACGGTCAGCAGAACAAACGTTGCGGGTGAATATTTTGCAGCTTCAGGATCATGGCAAACAAAAGTGGATGCTATTCTTGCTGCTCCATTAAAGATTGCAATTAAAGCGAAAGTGAATTATTATGAAACACCAAAACATGGTTTTTACTTGCATACAGAAGTAGAAAAATTGGATGCTGGAATAACGAATGATCTTGGAATGGTTGTTTACTTAATTGAAGACTCGTTGGTCGCTCCACAAAACGTTCTGAATGTCTTAACTCCAAACTATGTTCACCGTGATATTTTTAGAGGATGTATTGACGGTCAAACGTGGGGGAGAACCTTGGATGCATCAGTCTTGACGGGTAATAAATATTATTTGAATTACAGTTATATCCTACCAGATCAATTGGTTCCTGTTGGAAATTCATCAACACACAATGCAAATAATATGCATCTGTTGATTTATGTTTATGACAAAGTAACATTGGAGATTTATCAAATTGTTGAAAAAAATATTATTCCATAAACGCCTAATTTTAAAGAGAAATCGAAGAAGGTCATTTTAAAAGAGTGGCCTTTTTTATTTTTTAACATTTCGAAATATACAAGGGATTCTTTTTTTTCGTTTCATTGTAACAACAAACAATAAAAACTATGCTGGAACTAACAAAAAAGATTCTTACTAAAGTGAGTTTTGATGCGCATTTGTTTCAAAAGGAACTGAATAAAGCATTTAACTGGATTACTTCTGCGGAAGAAATCAAGAAATTTAAGGAATGGTGTATTGTTGAATTCGGGGCAAAGTATCCCACAATTATCAAAAAAGCTTTTGCGCTAGAAGTAGCGAAATAAAAAAAGGGA
>JBILYS010000053.1:0-8089 GCA_044377625.1 Crocinitomicaceae bacterium | reverse complement strand
AAGAAAAGATCGTCAACCAGCGGTGACACTTACTTCCGACGCTCTAGGAAGACCATCAGGTACAGTTGCAGATGATGTTGTTGCTTATCTTAAAGAAAATCCACTACCAGAAGGAATTCAAATGACTTGGGGAAGTGATATAAAAAGACAAAATGATAGTTTCGGAGCATTAGGATCCGTATTACTCATTTCATTTTTATTGATTTATCTGATTTTAGTAGCCCTTTACGATAGTTTCATTTACCCATTTGTTGTGTTGTTTTCCATTCCGGTAGCAATCATCGGTGCATTTTTAGCATTGAATTTATCATTGAGTAATTTAAGTTTATTCGCTTTGCTTGGTTTAATCATGCTGATGGGATTAGTGGTGAAAAATGCTATTCTAATTGTGGATTTCACGAATCAACTAAAAGCTGAAGGCAAACATTTTAAAGAAGCTTTAATAATTGCAGGAAAAGGCCGTATGCGACCAATTCTAATGACTACGCTTTCAATGGTTGTCGGAATGTTACCAATAGCAATGGCAACTGGAACAGCAGCTGAATGGAAAAACGGACTTGCTTGGGTAATCATTGGAGGACTTCTATCATCTTTAGTATTGACTGTGTTTTTAGTGCCAATGGTTTATTATTTAGTGGATACAGCAAAAGAAAAAATAAACCGTAAAACAAGTTAACTAAATTAAAATGAAACTTGTAATCATAACATTTTTAACATTAACACTTTATAAATTAGAATCCCTTCGGAAATTTTCGAAGGGATTTTTTTTTAAATAATTTGATTTTCCCTAATAGCAGTGATCAACATCTTGTTTAAAGCGACTTCTTTGTATACGTTAGCTGTTGTTTCTAGATATGATTTCTTTCGTGGATGTTTTGCATTGTTCGAAAAGATTATTTCCTGTTTTTTCTTGATAGGCCCTTAAGTCTTCAAAAGTATCGATATCGCTGAGTTTTTCTAATAGAAAGACCGTTTTATTTTGTTGTTGAATAACGTCAATTGTTGTTTGGAAGACTTTATCATTGCTCCATTCTTTATTCAAAAATAGCTCATCAACTAATTCAGTGAGTCCAAGCAGATAATATCCTCCATCATTCGCGGGTCCAAGAACATAATCGGTTGAATTCAACGCTGTAAAAGCATTATTTATGATTTCTGATGTTAATTCTAAACAATCTGTACCAATAATTACCACTTGGTCATAACCATTTGATTTTAAATCCAAAAAAGCATTATTCATTTTTTCACCTAAATCGTCCCCTTTTTGAGTTTGAACGTGCCAATTTTGATGAGGTGAAGGTTCAATAAATTCTGAGAAATAGAGGTGAATATCGGCATCAACTTTTTGGAGTTGTTCATGCGTATATGCAATCATTTGAGAATAACAGTCTAATGCTTTTTCATCGCCAATTGTTTCAGCAAGTCTGGTTTTTACTTTACCAAGTATTCTGTTTTTCTGAAATACAATGAGTGCTGTTTTCATTTACACCAATGTTCCTCCGCATCCAGATCCAGAACCAGCAGTGCAACCATAGCAATGTTGATTCAGAATAATAGCACGATTCTGTAAAATGGATTGATTGAAATCAGTAATGTGTTTTACAGAAGCTATTTTTAAGTCCAACATTTGATTAAAATCACAATCGTATAAGAAACCATCCCACCCAACTGATAATGTATTGCGACACATTAATTCCTCCGGAGCGTTTGGATTGAATGTGTCTACTAATTTATGCATGTAGTTATCATAGTTCCCAGACTTCACAAGAAAATCTAAGAATCGACTGATTGGCATATTTGTAATCGTATAAAGTTGATTGAATGAAATCTCAAAATCTTCTTTTAGCCTGTTTTTGTAATCAATTTCTAATGCTTGTTGATTTGGTGGTAACGAGATCCCTGTTGGATTATATACCAATTGAAGTTTTAATCCTGTTCCTTCCTTTCCAAATCCAACGTCATTTAACATTTTCAATGCTTTGATACTTTTTGCAAAAACACCAGTTCCTCGTTGACTATCGGTATTCTTTTCTGTATAACAAGGCAAAGAAGAAATGACTTCAACGTTGTTCTCTTTGAAGAAATCAGGGAGATCATTATATTTTTTATTGGCAACAATTATTGTCAAATTACAACGAACAATAATTTTTACTTTTAACTTGGAAAGTTCACTAACAAACCACCTGAAATTTGGGTTCATTTCTGGAGCTCCACCAGTTAAATCAACGGTTTTGGCATTGGAATTTTGAATTGCAGAAAGACAGGCTTTCATCGTATCAAGTGACATGATTTCTTTTCGGTCTGGACCTGCGTCAACATGGCAATGCTCACATACCTGATTACACATTTTACCGAGATTAATTTGAATTATGTCTAATTCTTTCGGTTGTAAAGGAAAATAGTTAATGCTTTTTAGTTTCTCAGCAAAAGAAATGATTCCATCCTTTTGAAAATAAGTAACTTGATTGATTGACTCACTAAATTGATTTCCTTTTGAGTGTAAAGTCTTTAGCATAATAGTGTTTCTACAATAAATTGATTTTGTCAAAGATACTAAACAATGACTTTTGAAAAGGTACGATTCAAATAGAAATTTAATTTGTCTTAATCAATTTAGTTTGAAATTCTTGCTTATCAGTTTGAATTTTCAGGATATATATTCCTTCAGTTAATTCATTTGTTGGGATTGAAAAGTGTGTTTCAATGTCTATGGATTTTTCTTTCGATTCAAATACCTTTTCACCAATAAGTGATGTTAAAATGACTGTATATTCTCCATGAATTGATGTTGATTTTACCTCCCATTTATTGCTTGTTGGATTTGGATAAACCTGTAAATCATCATTTCCTGAAAGTGAAATTTCATCAATACCA
Source organism: Crocinitomicaceae bacterium (assembly GCA_044377625.1). GTDB lineage: Bacteria > Bacteroidota > Bacteroidia > Flavobacteriales_D > Crocinitomicaceae > M0103. Next base: position 5,215 of record JBILYS010000053.1, on the reverse strand, counting down.
ACGCTACTGCTAACAATAAATGAACCCATCATTCCATCGTCTTCATGATGCAATAAATGACAGTGGTACATATAAGGAGTCATATTATCTTCAAACGTGATGAATTTTGTAATGAATTTCACACTGTCATGAGGCATTACCAAAACAACATCTTTCCAACCTTGTTCACTTAAAACTGGCGGCAATCCATTTTTTTCAATAATATTGAATTGTATGTCATGAATGTGAAAAGGATGCGCAATATGGGTTTTATTATGCAATGTCCAAATTTCAGTTGAATTTAAAGGAACGTAGATATTATTTACCATCATGTCAAAACTAACACCATTGATACCGAATGGTCCAGCAGCCAAATTGGGAACATCAATTGGAAGAATTCTAATTGTGTCCAGAATTAATGATCTGTTTACATCTGCATTTATAGGTAAATATGGCGTATATGGTATTAATGAAGTTGGAATAGTTGTTACTGGACTAGCAGTTGGAGCAATTACATTGATTGCTAAAAGTTCATAATCTGCACCATTTAATGGATTGTCACCATACATGTCAATGACGTCAGGAGCGATTCCAACTGCAGGAGCTCCAAAAATTCCGTTTGTTATTTCAGAACCATAACTCATTAATTGAAATGATTGCCCATTCATTGTTGTCAAATCAACGAGTATTTCAGAACGTTCACCTGGTGCTAAAAGCAAGCGCGTTAGTGCATTTGGAGTTTCTACTAATCCTCCATCAGTTGCAATTTGATAAAAAGTCATTCCATTGGAAAAGCCATAATTGAACGAGCGCATGCTGCTTCCATTCAAGATTCTAAAACGAATAACTTGCGCTGGAGCATCATAAAACGCATCAATTGTTCCATTGACCAAAATCGAAGTGTCCATGTGATCTGCAATGGCGATTTGTTGCAATACGTCAAATGCTTTTGATTGTGTAATCAATGGAATATCATCAACACCGTATGTTTGTGGTAAACCTAAACTTTGTTCAATTGGATCATGAACGATAAACATTCCAGCCAAACCTTTACCAACATGTAATTCTGTTTTTCCTTCTCCGTGAGGATGATACCAAAACGTTCCAGCATTATTTAAAATCTCAAAAGATGGACTCCATGTTGTTCCTGCAGCAATACTTTGATGTGGCCCTCCATCATTACTTGGTGAAACGTGTAAACCGTGCCAGTGCATTGTTGTTGCAACTGTTAATCCGTTGTTGACGTTCAATGTCACAACATCGCCTTTGTTCACAATGATAGTTGGCGATAAAAATGGGCCGTTTATTCCATAAGTTGGAGTAGGGTTTCCAGGATAAAAATTTTGAGTTCCCGTTTGAACATCTAAATTAAAATTCGTTCCAGTTAATGATGGCGGTATAAATAACGGATTTTGAGCATAAACCGATTGAACTAAAAATAGGACAAATAAAATTTTGGAGAATAGCAAAAACTTCATTCTGTAAGTATTATTTTTTGAGTGAAAATGTTGGAGTCACCTGCTAGTTGTATAAAATAGATTGAAGGAGTTAAAAGTGGCAAAGGAATGATTTTTTCAGATAAAAGTTGCGTATTGAAAACAACTTCTCCAATTGCATTATAAATAACCATAGAATTCAAATCTTTCGAAACACTTTCAAGATACAAGTTGTTTTTATAAACCCACATTTTTGGTGAAATAGAACTTGTTGAATTGATTCCAGCAACGGTTGCATTGATAATCCAAGTGAGTGTATCAATTTGCAAAGGAGTGTTTTCTTCAGAAATTGTATAGCGAATAATTGCAGTTCCTTCAATGATATGAGGCGTGCAATGAATCAACATCAAACCATCGTCTCCTGGCAAAACGGGTAAAGTACTACCTGAATTTTCTAATGATGGATAACAAAAACTATTGTCACAAATATTCGCTTCCCAGCCAAATGGCATGACGACATCTAATTTATTCCAATTAAAATGCAATGTATCATTATTGGGATGAATTTGTGTAATATTCATAGTTACCTGACCATCTAAAATGGTGTTTGCGATTAACGTGTCATTTGGAGAATGAAAATAATTCTGGCTAAAACAACTCGTTGAAGCAACTAAAACAAAAAAAGAAATCAACCAATTGCTCTTCATTTAGTGAACGATAGCAATTTTTCTAGTCTCAAGAATTCCATTGATTGATACATTCAATAAATAATTCCCATTCGCTAATGAAGCTGTATTCAACGTTCTTTCTACGATTCCTTTTTCTAACGTTTCAATGTTACTCACAAAAACAGTTTTCCCTAATAAATCTTGGATTGAATAAGAAAAGTCAGAAGTGTTTTTGTTTGTGAAATTAAGGGTTAGAACATCATTCGAAGGATTTGGATAAACATCGATTGAATTTTGATTTGTTTTAATGTCATTTATTCCAGCAACACAATTCATGTTTAGGATTAAATCTCTCATTGTTGCAGTGTCGGCAGTAACGAAATTTTGTGTCGACCATAATATTGCGTGATTCGTTCCACCAACCAAAACAACTGTTGGCATTCCAAAACCACCATAATAAGCCACTTGTTCCGCACCATTTCCATCCATTGGAGCGTAAAGAGGTAAATTATTGGATGTAACCCAGCCAGCAGTATACGCACAAGTTGTACTATTTTGGTATGAATAAGCATATCCTTTTACCATACCAGGGCAATTTTGATTGATTTTATTAGCCATTGCTTGAATTTCTTGAGCTGGAGGAGGGCATGTTCCACAACTTGGCATATAATAAAACAAAACAACTGCTTGACCCGCGTCTAAATCAGCAAAAAGATGTTGTGGGTTTCCGTTACAATCGTTTGCTTGAAAATCCATCGCTTGCGCAAAACTAGACGCAGAAAAGCTGAATGAAATAAGTGAAATGAATAGCAAAGAGTAGATTGTTTTCATAAATGTAATTTTAGTTTGAATTAAAACAAATTTAACCTATTTATTGTTCATTTCAATTTTTTAAATTACCATTCTTGGATTTTTAAAATTCACTTTTAATCGTTGATTTTTTTAATTCATTTTCACAGAAAGTTAAAATATTTAAGGATTGTATATTTATTTGAAAATTCGTTTACGTTTTAAATAAAGTGTTATGCATGCATATTTCTAATACAATGCATACATAATATATATAAGCAGGGCCATTTTGATAATTCAACTGGTGTATATATTCAAATAGCGCGAACATCACACTTATTTAGCCGTCTCTTGTATATAACCTAAAAACGCAGTACTATGAAAACTTCAGCCCAAAAACTAGCGATGGTGTTTGTCTTTTTTGCTCAAATGGTTTTTGCACAAGATGCACATCAGCAATTCGAAACTACATTCTCCAACTTTACAATCAATAAAGTTGTAGAAACTCTGAAGATTAAGAAACGATACGCGGAAGAATCAGCTGTGCAGACTTTGGTTGATTTGAATTACACCAATTTTCAACTTCAACTGGAAGAAGATTTAAATCTTGGTTTAAACATTTCAGTTTCTGAAATTGAGTCTCGAAAACACAAATTTTTATTCGAACTAGCGCTTGAAGTTGACAACTTATTAGGAAATGATCCAAAAGGTGAATTGCCAGATAAAATTTTCAATGGACCTTGTGTTAACATGGATTTTGAAGATGGAAATTTGAATGGTTGGGATTTGTTTATTGGTGAAACTGATGGAAGTGTAATGTATAGTTATGTTAATTCCGTCCCTGCTTTACCTGGACCAAATCATTTAATTGTTGGAGGTGGAGTTGATCCTGTTGTCGGAATTCCACGTGTAAATCCAGATGGTGGTTCCTTTTCTGTTCGACTTGGAAATGGAACAGTTACAGGAGCTGGAGCAGCTAGAATGAGCCAATCTTTTTTGGTCGATGCAACGAATATTTTCTACACATATAGTTATGCCGTAGTTTTTCAAAATCCAAATGGACATACAGCAGAAGAGCGTCCTTATTTTACAGTTCGTGTATTTGATGAATTGGGAGCAAATATTGCTTGCGGTGAATATTCCGTTTATGCGGATCCAGCAAATGCGAGTGATTATTTGGCAGTGGGAGATGTTCTTTACAAAGATTGGACAACTGTTTTTACAAATCTATCTGCATATATCGGTCAAAACGTAACTATAGAATTTACTACTGGTGATTGCTCACGAGGAGGACATTATGCATATGCTTATTTAGATGCATCTTGTTCTGTTCAAGAAATTACTGCAACTGATTATGATATTTGTCCTGGACAAAATTCAACATTAACCGCTCCAGCAGGAGTTGGAAGTTACTTATGGAATACTGGGGAAATAACTCAAAGTATCACAATAAACGCAGGTGGAATTTATACCTGTTTATTAACTCCGCCTCAAGGTGCAGGTTGTTCTATTTTGTTAGATGTTGAGATCATTGAATTCCCAAATCCAGTTGCTTCTTTTAGTGTTGATAATGCCATTGGTTGCTTGGGTACACCAATCAATTTTACGGACAATTCAACAATTACTGCACCAAGTACAATTGCTACGTACCAATGGAATTTTGGAAATGGTATTATTACCCCAGCTTCTTCAGGTGCAGTTATAGCCGTTCCTAATACAATTGGAACATATACTGCATTATCTCATGATTATGCTGCAAATGGGGCGTTCGTGCCACAATTAACAGTAGTTTCTTCGGATGGCTGCTCTGATGTATTCAATTTGCCAATTTCAATTAATGCATTACCAGTTGTAGTTGCTGGAGTTGATCAAACAATTTGTTCTGGTGATCAAGTGACTTTAAATGGGGCAGGAGCGTTAACTTATTCATGGAATAATGGTGTAACGAACGGAATTGCTTTCACACCGGTTGTTGGAACAGTAATTTATACCGTTACTGGTACAAATATCAATGGATGTGAAAATTCAGATCAAGTACAAGTTGTTGTAAATCCACTTCCGATTGTTGGAGCTGGGGTAAATCAAGTTGTTTGTTCAGGAGATCAAGTTACTATAGCTGGGTCAGGAGCGTCAACATATACATGGGATAACGGCATAACTAATGGAGTAGCTTTCTTTCCGGCTGTTGGAACAGTTGTATATACTGTAACAGGAACTGATTTGAATGGATGCGAGAATACGGACCAAGTTCAAGTTATCGTAAATCCACTTCCACTTGTTGTTGCTGGAATTGACCAAACAGTTTGTTCAGGAGATCAAGTTACATTAAATGGCGCTGGTGCA
>JBILYS010000052.1:0-8126 GCA_044377625.1 Crocinitomicaceae bacterium | reverse complement strand
ATTTGGCACTTCGATAAACTCAGTGACCAAATTAATTTGGGCTTAGCAACTAATAACTTGTAATTCACAACGAGTAACTAGCAATTATAATTACTTCGATAAAATCGTTTCTTTTAATACAGTCGTTGCATTTTCCCATTTATAGTTTTTGAGAACAAAATCTCTTCCCTGTTGAGCAATACGCTGATAAAGTTCGCTATTTGATGTCAAGTTTTCAATTGCTTCCAAAAATTCATCAACAGTATTGGCAACGTAAATTGTTTCAAGATGAATAGCGTTTATAGCGTTATTGGCCAAACTTGTCGTAACGCAAGGGATTCCCAGCGCCATTGCTTCTAAAAGTTTATTTTGCATGCCAGTTCCTATCATCATTGGTGCAATAAAAATTCTTCCTCTGCAATAGGTTGTTCGAATATCTGCAACCCAACCTTGTAAAGTGATTTGCTGATTTGAATTGCCTATTTTTTGGACAGAAGAACGGGGAGAGGCACCTGAAATTAAACAAGTTAATTGTTTGTTTTGAGGTAATAATTGATGTGCAATGTATTCCACCGCCTCAATATTTGGAGCGTAACTTAAATTGCCAACAAAAACTAAATCATATTCTGAAGTGTGAACTTGTTCTTCAAAAAAAGAAGCGTCGATACCATTTGGAATACAAATGATGTTGGATTTATCAGGATGGCTAATGTATTCCTTGTCTTGTTCGCTAATAATTGTTTTATTCTCAAAATAATCAAAAATGGACCTTTCATAAATCGTAAGTCTTTTTGCTTCAGACCGGAAAAGCCATTTTGAATACCAAGGCGCTTTAGCAATTCGTCTATCAATCCCTTTGGACAAAGCATCCATGTAATCAATTGTCTTTGGGCAATCGTGGTAATTTTTCACATATTCAGAAGCTCTAACTAGCTGACAATAAATATAATTAGGTTTAATTTGTTTAAGTAATTGTTTAACTTTTAAGTGGCCTTTTAAAGAATAAAAATAGCCGACTTGAAACGGTTTGTTATTCAATATACACAAGGATAAATTCCAGAATATACTCCAATTAGTGATTCTAACCACATGAATTGAGTCACAATACGTATCCAATTTTTCAATGGAATTAGTAGGAATTTTTTGCTTAGAAATAGCAATTAGGGAGATGCTGAAATCTTTCGATAATTCTTTTATTTGATAGAATGCACGCAGCTTGTCGCCTTTCTCCAGTGGAAAAGGGAAACGTGAAAGGATCACAACCAATTTTGGCTTATAATTCGCTGATTCTGTCATTTAAATAGTTCGATATACTATTAACGGAGTTGTTGTCTTCAATGAATTTTCGTGCTTTTCCTCCAAGTGCCATTCTTTTTTCTTGAAACTTAATCAATTCAATGATTTGAGAAACGAACTCTGCTGTTGTTTCTGCTAAATAAACACAGTTGTTGTGTTGAATTCCAACTGCACCAATTTTTGTTGTTACGACAGGGACTCCTAGTGCCATTGCTTCAAGTAATTTTACACGTACGCCAGAACCGCTTCGAATTGGGGAAATTAAAAGTCCATTATTTTGCATGAATTTATGACTGTCGCTTACAAATCCGTGATTTATAATTCCTTTGATTCCACTTGTTGGAAATTGTTTTTCCATATAAGATCCAGCGAGATGGAGTTCAATCTTTGGATAGACTATTTTAACTGCTGGTAAAATTTCATTTACTAACCAATCAACAGCTTCAATATTAGGTTTCCAATTCATCGAACCAATAAAAAACAAATTCGAAACGGAATAATCTACGTGATTTTCAGAAAGATCAATCGCAATTGGAATTACCGTTTTTGCTGTTTTTATCCCTAATTCCTCAAAGGCTGAAAGATCCTCTTCAGTAATTGCCGCAATGAAATCTGCCTTTTTCAATATCTCTATTTCATATTTTTTTAAATCCGCTGAAAGCCTGTTGAAATAGAATTTTTTGAACGGATTATTTGTATTCAAAGCGAGTTGTTTCCATATTTTGTGCTCCACATTGTGTGTTCGCACGATAATTTTTGCATCAGTATACTTGCGAATAGCGTCAATATATGGTGTTGTGAATAAACTTTCTAAGATTACATGTGTGAATTCTTCTTTAGAGAATAGTACTTCTAACGTTGAATGAAATGCAGAATTATCAAACCGGGAAACCACAAAAGATTTTCTATTAAAGAATGATTTTAACGCAGGTAATAATTTAATTCTCGTATCAACCTCAAAAGATGAAGTTGAAATTTTATCGAGAATAGACTTAGGATAGTTTTCTAAATCGAACGCATGTTTATGCGTTGAAAGACAAATGTGCTCAACAGTATAATCGCACTGAATTAAACATTTGAGAAATTGATGCATGGCTTTACAACCACCATCTACAATCGGAAAGATTGGTTTATTGGTGAGGTAAAGGATGCGCATTTTTTCTTTTAAAACGTTTAAAAAACTTGACCCAGCCATCTTTGCTGAAAACTGGTGAGTCATTTGCCGCGGCTCTCATTAATACATACGCAATAGGCATTAAAACCATTGATGCAAACCACATACCTATAAAAGGAGTTACAACTTCCGATTCTGCTAAACTATCTCCAACACTTATCAAAACAAAATAAATCATGAAAAGAAGTGCGGCAATAACTACTGGTGCTCCAAATCCACCTTTACGCACGATGGCTCCAAGAGGTGCACCAATAAAAAACAGAACAATTATGGTAAATGTCAAGGCGAATTTACGGTGAAACTCAATTAAATAACCATTAATGTCATGATTGATACTCATCATGTATTCCTTTTGACCATTAAGGTTTTGATTTTTTCTTCTCAATTTCGCTTGCGTCATACTTATTGCTTGTACTTGATCGGAAGAGCTCAATTTATCAAACTCAATTAGTTCTGGAATAACCGTATCTTTTTTATTCCCATTGTTCGCATTCAATGTATCTGGTTTGAAGTAATACGCTTGAAAATAGGGGTGATCATTTTTTAAACTCTGTAAAAAATTATTCGAAATCTGTTGACCATTTACTTTAATTGAATCAATGGCTGAATAGATTTGAAATACATTTAACATTTCATGTTTGTCAGCGAATAACTCATCTTGTGAACGTTTTAATGAAAAACCAGCTAAATCAATTTTGTATGTTGCCTTTTCAAATGTTGATCTTCGAGAAGGTCGGTTATTGCTGTTATTTGTGTGTAATTTACCGTCTGGTGTATAATTTGGTGCTTCAGGTGAAAGCTCTTCTGTAACGTAGCCATTTTCTAGTTCAAAAAATAAATACTTCCCATTTTCTGATTTGTAAATTTTACCCTGGTCAGCTCTAATTGTTTTAATTTCCTTTGGATCAGTATGATCGTGAATAAGAATTCCCTTAAAATGATCGTCCGTTCCAGAGTCTACCTTTATGGCGTAACCATCTAATTCCTTGCTGTAAACTCCAGGAGTTAAAATAGCTGAGATTTTTGTGTTCTGAATATCATATATGAGCGAATGCCATTTTAAATTTGCAACAGGAATCACATAATTTGCAAAATAGAATGTAAAAAAAGCAATTCCGATTACAACAAAGGTTAATGGTTTTAAGATCTTGTAAAGAGATAACCCACTTGATTTTAAAGCTGTTAATTCGTTGTTTTCAGCTAAATTACCAATTGTCATAATTGACGAAAGTAAGATGGCTAATGGAAGAGCAAGTGGAATTAAACTTGCGGATACATAAAAAAGTAATTCTAAAACAACTAGCGTATCAATCCCTTTCCCCATTAAATCATCAATGTATTTCCAAAGAAATTGCATGATAAGTATGAACATGGATATCACCAAGGTCACAAAAAATGGTCCTACAAAGGAGCGAATACTAAAAACGTACAGACGTTTCAATGGTGTTTGTCTTTTTTATGCTTACAAAATTAGATAAATAACGAACAATTTTGAGATTTATTCGGTTATTATGCTCCAAGAATCCTTTTAAGATCACCTATTTGTTGTTCCCATAACATTTGAGACTCTTCTAATTCATCTTCTTCAGCGAAATCAGTTATTGTCATGACAACAACTTTCGTCATAGGATCAATATCAAAAGCCATTTCGAAATAACAATCATTACCATCTTCTTCGTCTTCAATCCATTTGAATTTGGCTTTAGAATTAGCTTTTTTTGATAATAATCTGGCTTTTTCTTCGCTTCCATCCCAGAAAAAAGTAAAAATATCATCCTTAATATTAACATCGTCAGCAAACCATTCGCTTAATCCACTTGGAGTACAGAGCATGTTCTCAAGAACTTTTGGTGATGTTTTTAATAGGTATTCTAATTCGAATTTTACTTTCTCAGTCATGGTAATTGTCAATTTGTGTTATCTTCGCAACAAAAACACGCAATTTACACAATTCTTTTCAATGGCTTTAGTACACTCAATTGAAAAAAACGGGAATATCCTGTTCAAATACCGTGGTCAAATACCGGTTATTTTGTTTTTAATGTCAATACCAACAGTTTATTTCACTGATTACAAGCTGTTTGACTCAAATCGAACACTTGATTTAATCTTGTTCATAACTTGTATTCTTTTTTCTTTTTCTGGTCAAGTAATCAGAGCAATAGCTATTGGAACAAGTAGTAAACATACTTCAGGTCGAAATACAAAAGAACAAGTGGCAGATGCGTTAAACACAAAAGGAATATATTCAACTGTTCGTCATCCATTGTACTTGGGGAATTATTTCATGTGGATTGGAATAGTAATGTTTACTTATAACATTTGGTTTGTTTTAGTAGTTTCTTTGCTTTTTTGGTTGTTTTATGAAAGAATCATGTTTGCCGAAGAGCGATTTTTGGAACGAAAATTCGGTCAAGATTATGTTGATTGGTCAATGAAAGTTCCACCTTTTTGGCCAAGTAGAAAAAACCATATCAAAACGGAGATTCCTTTTTCAATGAAAACAATCTTAAGAAGAGAATATTCTGGAATGACGGCAACAATTATTGGGTTTGTATTTGTCTCTTTTCTTAGAGATTGGTTTACAACGGGACAACCGCATTTTAAACTTGTTTACGGAATCGTATTGGCTGCTGGTTTGCTGATTTCTCTTGTTTTAAGAACGTTGAAACACAATACGAAGGTTTTATTTGAAGCAGATAGATCGTAATCTTTTATTTGGTTTACTTCTTTGAATAACATAGTTTTGCAGTCAACTTTTTGACTTCATGAAACCATTTTTCATAAGATTTTTTTGGATTATACTAATTATTCCAATTAATCAATCCTTTTCGCAAAGCATCCATCAATCTGAATTGGAGTTATATAATTCTAAAGGCAATGCAACTGCCGAATTTTACGACACACTTACAGCCTCAAAAAAGCCGTTAACAGAAAAACTAATCTGTAACCTTAATAAAAAAGTTTATGGTTGGCATCCTTACTGGATTGGAAGCGCCTACCAAAATTATCAATGGGATTTATTAAGTCATTTGTCTTTTTTTAGTTTCGAAGTAAATTATTTAAATGGAAATGCCGTTTCGACGCACGGTTGGTCAACAAGTGCGGCTGTAAATGCAGCTTTGGCGACAGGATCAACAAAAGTTACACTTTGTGTCACGCTTTTTGCAAATCACGCTTCCTTTTTGACAAATACAACTGCAAAACAAGCTCTTATCACCAATTTAATAGCGCTTATTTCGGCTCGAGGTGCACATGGTGTCAATATCGACTTTGAAGGGCTTCCAGCATCACAATCAACCAATTTTGCCAATTTCATGGTCGATTTAGCAAATCAATTTCATGCGGCTATACCTGGTTCGGAAGTGAGTACGGTGCTTTATTCAGTCGATTGGAGTTCTGTTTTCAATTTTCAAATTATGGAACCTGAAGTTGATGATTATATTATCATGGGATATGATTATTATTACTCAGGAAGCAGCACGGCCGGACCAAACGATCCTTTGTACCAATTTGGAACAAGTTATAATTACACCTTATCGCGTTCAATTACTGATTATGTGGAAGCTGGTTGTCCGAAAAATAAATTAATACTTGGTTTGCCAAATTATGGGCGAGAATGGTCAACTGCTTCTTTGGCAATTCCGTCTTCAACAACAGCCACTGGAGTATCAAGAACCTATTCCTATATTCGAAATAATTCAACTGGATTCTATAGCAATACCAACCATTTCTATGATACTGATAGTCAGTCAGACGAATATTTATTCATGAACGGAGGAACGCCGAAACAATGTTATATATCCAAAGAAAATGCTTTTAGTCAACGGTTGCAGCATGTTTTGAACAGCGGGATAGGAGGGATTGGTATTTGGGCGCTTGGTTATGACGATGGTTACACCGAGTTATGGGATGCTATAAATTCAAAAATGACGGATTGTTATGTTGATTCATGCTCAGGGACAATTCACGATTTTGGCGGAGCAACAAAAAATTATTACAACAATGAAGATTATACGTGGACAATTTCTCCTCCAAATGCGACAAGTTTAGATGTGAATTTTGGTCTTTTTGATGTTGAAGCCAATTATGATTATCTCTATGTTTATGATGGAAATTCAATTGCATCGCCTCAAATCGCTGGTAGTCCATTTACCGGAACAATAAGTCCAGGAGCATTTACAACTACTTCTGGAGCAATAACGTTCCACTTTACATCTGATCTTTCAACAACTCGACCAGGATTTCTTGCAAGTTACACATGTAATCAAGATGATGTTCCTCCAACAACTTCAATTTCTACAATTGGTAATTGGCAAACAACTAATTTCAATGTGAATTATACGGATTCTGACAATTCCTCTGTTCAACAAGCTTTTAGTTTAATCACTGATTTTGATGGAACACAGCGAACAGGAAACAGAACCTTGGGATATTTACACGAAGATTTTTCTGCCTCGTTAACGAATCAATGGTCAACTGGTCTTGGAGTTTGGGGGATTAATACCGGGAAATTGAACCAATCAACCACTACAGAAACAAATTCTGCATGTTATTCAGTGGTTAGTCAAACGAACAGTTCAGAGTATGTGTATCAGTGGAAAGGTACGATTGGAGGAGCAGGAACAAATCGCAGAGCAGGGTTGCATTTCTTCTGCAGTGATCCATTATTGCCAAATCGTGGGAATTCTTATTTAGTTTATTGGCGAGCAGATACGGATAAATGCCAAATTTATCGATCTACAGCAGATAATTTGGTTCTTCAGACAAATGATGATATTGTCTTTGATCCAAATAGTGAATACGATTTTAAAATCTCCTATAACCCGTCGACAGGAACGGTTAATGCCTATTTGAATAATTTGCTTGTTTCAACCTGGATTGATCCAAGTCCGATAACAACTGGAAATGCAATATCCTTTCGAAGTGGTGAATGCAGCTATATTATAGACGATGTGAAAATTTTTAAATCCAGATTAAATTCAGAACTTTTGACGATTGGTTCAGCTGGTTCTATGGTGCGATATCAGAATCCAAATTCAGTAACTCCTTCTTGTGGTATTTATTCGTTAGTGATTGATAATGCAGCTAATTTCTCATCTGTTTCAAATTCATTCGTGAATATTGATTGGACCGTTCCAACGAGTGTATCTGTAAATGATGGTTTAGGAGCAGATATAAACGTTTTCGTTACGTCTAACGAAATCAGTGCGAATTGGACTTCTTCACTAGACCCAAACAGTGATATTTCTTCTTATTTATTTGCTGTAGGAACGAGCAGTGGAAGTCAAGATGTGGCTAGTTTCACAAATGTTGGCTTGTCGACTAATTTCACGCTTACAGGTTTGAGTTTAGTGTATGGGCAAATGTATTATATCACTGTGAAATCAATAGATGGAGCAGGGTTGGAGTCGCTTTTGATTTCTTCTGATGGACAAATCCTTCAGTTGCCAACTGCACCGCCAATTGCCAATTTTTATATCGATCAATTAACCGTTTGCGAAGGAGATTCAGTTTTATTGAATAACACCTCAATTGACGGTGTTAGTTTTTCTTGGTCTACAACGAATGGAACGATAAACAATCCTACTTCTCAACAAACGTATTTAATACCAGCAACCTCAGGCTCCTGTCTTGTGACGCTTGTTGCGACAAATGCAGCCGGTTCAAATCAGGC
>JBILYS010000348.1:0-2820 GCA_044377625.1 Crocinitomicaceae bacterium | reverse complement strand
CCATTTGAAATGGTTAAAAGATTGATTAATACAAATGAATTTTCAATTGTTTGAACAGTTAGTATTTTGCCATTCAAATCCATACATTCAACTCGACCAGAAATTAATTGATTAAAATTAACTTGGAAAACTCCTGTTGAAGGGTTTGGATAAAGTGTAATTACTATATTGTCAAGATTGTTTAATCCTGCATAATTGTCTGTTAAATCACAGTTTTCATCAATCCCATTGTCTAGGATTTCTGTTGCACCAGGATAGGCATTTGGATTTGAATCATCACAATCACCATCAATTAACGAATAGCCAGTTCCAGGATCTTGGCAATACAATGTACCAGTTCCAGTTCCATATGTGTCATTGTCTGTATCCGTGAAGTAGGCATTAAATATTAAACCTTCATCAGATGGACCATTACAATTGTTATCTAATTGGTCGCAAATTTCTGGTGCTCCAGGATAAACGGTATTTAATGCATCGTCGCAATCATCTGAAATTGTAACATACCCTGCACCTAGGGTTGCACAAGTTGTAATTGCTAGTCCAATCATAGAACCATGTCCATCACCGTCAGCATCTAAATAATAAGTTGTTGGTCCGATAATCAAATTGTTATTGTCATCACAATCACCAGGATTCATAACGTAACCAACTGGTTGAATACATTGGGTCAGTGTAACCAAAGCATTTCCTGTCAAATCTCCATCATTATCTTGATACCACGTGGTATTAGGATTCATTAATCCATCAGTATCATCACAATCTGTATTATCTAATACATATCCAAACATAGATGTGCAAGTAGAAATACTTGAAGATGGATCTCCAAAGCCATCAGCGTCAGTATCTGCAAAATAAGTTTGTGGCGACAATGTCCCAAAGTTTGCGATGATTCTTACATTATCATTTCTCCAAGTAGATCCTGCACCTCCCATATTAGTGATATAGAACCTAAACGATACTTGAGTCAAGGCATCAAAAGACACAGATAAATCCACTGTATCTGTTTGATCAGTAATGAGTGGTGTTCCAGTTCCTAAGTCAGCAACAAAATTGTCTACACTTGATCGTAAAGTCCATGTTGGCGTTCCTCCAGAAGCACTGATTCTATGCGTGAAAATTATTCTATTTAAATCTAACGTTGAGCAATCATTTGCTGTTATTGTAAATTCATTGTATTCATTTAAATCAATTGTTCCTGTCATGTTCCATGCACTTGTGCTAAAGACGTTTGCAGCAGGAGAACAAGTTGTACCAGTTGATACGTAATCGCTAAACAAAGCATTTAATGGCTGAGCAGTAACCGATATTGCCGTCATTGGACAGGCAGCAAGTTGTGTGAATTCGTACATCCCAATGTCGGTGCCTAGTGAAGAAGCATCTGAACCAGAGCAATCTTCATCAATTCCATTATCTAAAATATCAAAAGCCGCCGGATTTATTAATGCATCAGCATCGTTGCAATCTAACATATTTGAAACATATCCAACTGGTTGAGAACATGCCGTAATCGCTGTTAATGGCGTTCCATAGGTGTCATTATCAAAATCTAAGTAGTAAATATTTGTTGCTGCACCAATACCATTATTTGTATCGTCGCAATCATCACTGTTTGTAACATAACCAACTGGTTGAACACAACCTAAAATTGTAGTTAATGGGTCACCTAATCCGTCTAAATCTGTGTCAGCATAATAGGTAATTGAACCAGCTGTGATTGTAAGATTAATTGTAATGATACTATCACCACAGCCAGTATTAGGAATTGTATCCATAAAAATGCCTGATGTTGTGTATGTTTCATCTCCACTAGGAACAGTATAGGTTAAACAAGCAGATGGTGAAATTGTGTTTAACGTATTACAACTAGTTGTCCATGCCATTGAAAAATCATCAATAGAAAGTCCGTGATCATTACCTGTATGGTTCGGGTCCTCCCATTTTAACATTAAATATTCTCCATTATTTAAAACCAATCCAGGAATTGAAATAGTGGTAAGACTAACTCTATTTGCGGGTAAATTACCGTCTAGAGCTGATGCCGTTATATTAAATACAGGACTTGCTGTCATGAGAGCAGGAACTTGAGTCCATATTGTATTAGTACCAGGAGTTAATGATATAATCAATGCACTACTAACTTGATAATAAACCTGAATTTGTTGTGCAGCTGGTGTTGCATTTCCGCCATCACGCCATTGTTCTAATGTGTATGAAACTGAAAAATTATTGATGAGTGAACCCGAGTTGTTTTGAAGTTGAATCCCATGGGCCCCATTTCCAAAGCCTCCAGAACCTACAGTTCCTAATGCTCTTTCAGAAGAAGCAACTGTTCCAAAACTATATAATTTTCCAGCATTTGACGTTCCAGCTGCAGCATCATATACCATTGCAGTAGCGCTTGATTTTTGAGAATACCAGTTTAAAATGGTAGAATTATCCGTCCATGGAATATTTGTTCCAGTGTTGAGTAATCCATCAAAGGTTTCAGAATAACTCCCTGTTCCTGTAATAGAAACTTGAGAAAATCCAATTAATGGAAACAGTAAAGTGATTAATATTTTTTTCATAGTATATTATTTACAAGGCAAAAATACGCACTATTATACCAAGAAAAGAAATGTTCTTATAAACTAATTGTAAACAAAAAAGGTTGTATTTCTACAACCTTTTAATTAACCGTTTTAGTGCATTTGTTCGTCCTCTTCTGGATCAGGAGGAAATAATTTAGGAAGATCTTGTTTACCTTGTAATCTATCCAATAAGTCTTCCAATTGAGAAATTGAAATACTCTTTGCAATGATATTTTTATCTTTATCTAGT
>JBILYS010000347.1:0-2833 GCA_044377625.1 Crocinitomicaceae bacterium | reverse complement strand
CCAACCATAATAATCAAACGTTGCCATGCTGGTTTTGCCCTAAATTCCCACGGTTGAGGCGGTAAAGCTAATTGCTCTTTATCCATCGACTCATCAACCATACCAGCAATTTTCACATACCCACCTAATGGTAACCATCCAATTCCCCATTCTGTATCACCTACTTTTTTCTTGAAAAGCGAAAACCACGGATTAAAGAAAAGATAGAATTTTTCTACTCTTGTTTTGAAGATTCTTGCTGGAATAAAATGTCCGAATTCATGTAGAACAACAAGAATAGAAAGTGAAAGTATTAATTGTGCTGCTTTGATTAAAAAATCCATTGTATAATTTTAAGATGTAAATATACTACTTTAAGCGATTTCAGTGTTCTCAGTGAAATAACCATTTTGAATAAAATAGTCTAGCATCGATTCTTTCAATAAATGCTGTTGTTCTCGGTCTTCCAGAGGGGGTAATTGCTTGTTTAGTTTGAAATGTGGCCAATTTTGTTCATCGTGACCTTGGAATTCATAATATCCATAAGGTTCTAATAACGTGCAAATAGCAATGTGAAATAAGTCTGTTTTTTCGCTTTTTGAAAAATTCCGATACCCACTTCCCAATTCGTTCACACCAATTAGAAAAAGAATCGCTTGAACGTCCATTCCTTCTCCAAATTTTTCTTCCAGGCTTGCTTTCAATTTCTGAAAACGTAATTCAATGTCAAAATCCATGAATACAAAAATACAAAAGTGAGCCGACTTATTGAATGAAATAATTTTCAAAAAAATCAAGCAACGATTCAAAGCGATTTTGTAATTTCATCAAAAAAAATCTCATGAAAAAACTGAACTTATATTTTGTAATTATTTTACTATTTATTGGATTAGCTAGTTGCGGAGGCGACAAAAAGGCAAGCGAAGACGAAAGTCAAGAAGAAAAAAGTTGTTTTTACTCTTACAATTCAGCAAGTACGGTTCTTGAATGGACAGCATTCAAATTCACAGAGAAAAAAGGTGTAGTGGGAACTTTTAATAAAATCACCATCGAAGGAATGGAGAAATCTGATGATCCTAAAAAAATGATTGAATCATTGAGGTTTTCTATTGAAACTACTTCTGTTGAAACGCAAAACGAAGAAAGAAATGGTAAAATCGTTAAATTATTCTTTGGTACAATCACAACTCCAATGATTACGGGAAGGGTTAAGTCGTTAAGTGATAATGGTAAAGCTACGATTGAAATTGAAATGAATAAAATGAAAAAAGACGTCGTTGGGCAATACACATTGGAAGATGGGATGTTTAATTTTTCTGCTACAATAGATGTGTTGAATTGGAATGCTGGAAATGGTATTACTACCTTAAACACTGCTTGTAAAGATTTACATACCGGAGCAGATGGTAAATCTAAACTTTGGTCTGAAGTTGATTTGTCATTTACGACCGAGTTAATGTCAGATTGCGATTAATTCAAAACCGCAATAAAGAGATATAAAAGGTTGAATTCAGCAGCCACAGATGCACAGATTAAAAAATAGTGACTTATTATTTAAAATCAGTGAATCTGTGGCGAAAACAATATTTGAATATTAAACATTAATTTTCTTTGGAGCGTATTTGGGGATTTAATGGTTAACAATATCACGTTAAGAAAAACAAAGCCTATCGATTTTCGGTAGGCTTTTTTCGTTTAATTTTCCAGAATGAAAAGGCCTTGAATGGAACGCCGAAAAGTTGTAAAAAACTTGAATTGGCATATCCAATAAGGCTTCTAAAATAAAATATCATATGAATTTTATAGATGTTCTCATTATTATTCCTTTAATCTACGGTGGTTACAAAGGCTTTAAACACGGTTTAATAATTGAAGTGTTTACAATGCTGGCGCTCTTCGTTGGGTTATATGCAGGTATAAACTTTTCTGATTTTGTAGCGGCATTTCTTAAAAAATCATTTTCTTGGGATTCAGAATATTTACCAATAATTTCCTTTACGATCATTTTTTTAGCTGTTGGCGCAATGGTTTTTTTCGCTGGAAAAACAATAGAACAAATGGTTAAAGTGGTGCATTTAACACCCATCAATAAATTTTTCGGAGTCTTTTTTGGTGTTTTAAAAATGCTTTATATTGTTAGTGTGATTCTTGTGATCACTGAATCGTATGATGAAAAAAGTGATTTTTTTCCAGAAGAAAAAAAGGAAAGCTCTTTAATGTACAGTCCAGTTAAAGCAATTTCAACCTATTCAATCCCAGGAATGGACAACAGTACGATTTTCTTGAAAAATGCATTTAAAGCTGAAAGCGATAGCACTGGACTCTCGGTTGAAGAAGTGTTAAGAGCCAAAGAAATTGCTGATAGTCTTGGAATAGATGCGAATGATGCCCTTGAAATTAAAAAAATTCATGATCAATACGATGCTGAATCCAATTGATAGTAATTTTAAAACAACTCCCCTTGTGTAAAAAATGAATTCTCAAACGGCAATTGTACTTCCAGAAGATTATTTTCTTTACTTAAAATTATTTTTTTATTGACTTCGTGCGCTAAAATTATATTGGAGTCTATCGGATGAATAAATCCCTTTGGATCTAAATTTCCTTCCAACCACAAATTTTCTTGCGAGGACTCAAGAATTACCGGCATCCTTTTTTTCGTGTTGTGAATCTCAGCCATCAATTCATTTGCCGGACATGTTAAAATTGTAAATGTCTTTCTCATCGTTCCTAACACGGGGTCCAACCAATGGTCATACAGTCCTGCCATAGAAAAAATAGGTCCATTTACCGAATGAATGAAATACGGAATTTTTTCTTTCCCAATCGTCTTCCATTCAAAAAAACCTGTTGA
>JBILYS010000346.1:0-2836 GCA_044377625.1 Crocinitomicaceae bacterium | reverse complement strand
TATGATTCCTAGAACAGAAATTATTGCAGTAGAGGTAGAGGAAGAAATTGAAACGTTGAAAAATTTATTTATTGAAAAGGGCTTGTCAAAAGTGTTGGTTTATAGAACAACAATTGATAATATTATTGGATATGTTCATTCATTTGAACTCTTTAAACGCCCCCTTGGGATTAAACAAATTCTTCTTCCAATTAATTTTGTGCCAGCAGCAATTCCGGGAAAAGAACTCTTGGAAATTTTCACAAAACAAGCTGGAAAAATCGTTGTTGTTGTAGATGAATATGGAGGAACAGCCGGCATTGTAACGATTGAAGATGTTATTGAAGAAATTTTCGGTGAAATTGAAGATGAACATGATGTAGAAGATTTGTTGGAACAAAAAATAAGTGACACGGAGTTTTTGTTTTCTGGGCGTGTAGAAATAGATTACCTCAATGAAGAATATAAATTGAATTTGAACGACTCCGATGAATTTGAAACACTTGGGGGAATGTTAATTCATGAATTAGAGGCAATACCAGAAGCTGGCGCAACAGTAGAAATTGATGATAAAATGTTTATTATTGAACAAGTTAGTGACAGAAGAATTGAAGTTGTTCGTGTAATATTGAATTAATCGTATGATTCGTTTTTTATCTTGTTTGATCGTATTTCTAGGAGTAAACAACACCTTTTCTCAAGACAAATTCAAATTACCTAAAGAACTGAATGAAATTTCTGGTCTTGAAAAACTAAATGATTCCGTTCTTATAGCAATAAACGATAGTGGCAATTCCCCAGAAATATTCTTTATTAATTTACAAGGAACTATTTTAAAAAAATGCCGTGTAAAAAATGCCCCGAATAGTGATTGGGAGGATTTAACGATGGATGATAAGGGAAACTTATTCATAGCAGATGTTGGAAATAATTTGAATGAAAGAAAAGATTTATGTGTCTTGAAATTAAATGTCAATTCCGCTTTTCAAAGTGATTCAATAAATGCAGAAAAGATTTTTTTTTCATATGCTGGCCAACGATTTTTTCCTCCAAAAGCCACTAGTTTTAAATATAACTGTGAGGCAATTTATTGGAAAGATGATTCTTTACATTTAATCACAAAGAATGAATCAAAAAAACCAAAAGATGATGGGAAAAGTCATTTCTGGAATCGTTTTCCTGAAGACTATGTGATTTCAGATAAACCAGGAATTTACACTGCGAATCTGAACGACACCGATATTGAGTATTTGCACAAAGTAGGGAGTAAAGGAATATCAGATCTTGTAACTTCAATCGATTATTATGATGGCGTAATAGCTGTTTTAACCTATTCTGAAATCCGAACGTTTCGCATAAATGAAAGTGCTGGTCTTACAACGTTGTCAAAAGCGTGGGGCACAAAAAAGTTTAAAAAAATCGCTCAACGAGAAGCACTCGTGATTTTCTCAGATAAAATAATTTATATCGCAACGGAAAAACATCCACTTCTTGGTGGACCATTTCTCTATAAAAAAACGTTTGAATGAAACTTGATCTTACACAATTTGACGCAGTAATTTTTGACATGGATGGCGTGCTCATCGACTCGGAACCATTATGGAAAATTGCCATGGAAGAGGTCTTTCATTCCATAGGATCAACCTTAACAAAAAAAGATTTTCAGAAAACTGTTGGTTTGCGCTTAGATGAAGTTATACGCTTTTGGCACCAACACGAAGGATGGAAAAATGTTACGCCTAGAGATGTTGAAATGTTGATTGTGGATAGGATGAAAGAGTTGATTCATCAAAACGGACAACCTTTAGAAGGAGTAATTGAAATGTTGCATTTTTTGAAAAGTCAGGATAAAAAAATTGGCCTTGCAACATCCTCATACAGAGTATTAATTGATAAAGTTCTTAGCGAATTAGGCATTGCTGATTTCTTTGATTTCACGCATTCAGCAGAAGATGAACCTTTCGGAAAACCACATCCAGCCGTTTATTTAAGCGTTGCAAACAAACTCAACATCCATTCATTGAAATGCTTAGTCATAGAAGATTCTTTAAACGGAATCATTTCAGCAAAAGCAGCACGAATGCACGTGGTTTGTATTCCTGAAAAAACACACCATCCAGAACCGAAATTAATTCTTGCTGATTTTCATTTTGAAACAATGACAGAAATGCTCGAAATAATCAAAATGGACATCGAGCAGTAAATAAACGGTCATCGAGCGATAGTCGAGATGTCGTTTATTTACAACTATCAGCGCATCACTAAAAATCTATCAGTTATAAACTATAATATATCAACTTCGCACTCCGCACTCATCGCTCATCACAAAAATCTATCAGTTATAAACTATAATCCATCAACTTCACACTCCACTCTTCGCACTCATCGCTCATCACTAAAAAACTATCAGTTATCAGTTCTAAACTATAAACTATAATCTATCAACTCCACACTTCGCACTCATCACTCCACACTAAAAAACTATAAACTTTCAGTTTCATTTAAGCGCGTCCTCAACCCATTCTTTACCCCATTCTTCGATTTCTTTTTCAGCCCATAATGCTGGATAAAAAATCCTCTTTTGAAATCTTGGAGGCAAATATTTTTGCCAATTTGTTCCGCCCGTTGCGGCAATATCAGCGGATTGCTTATTTAGATAATGCACAGCAGATTTGTAATGAGCAAGTGGCCAGTTAATATTTACGTTGATATCGTTGTGTCTTAAAACAGTAATAACCTTTTCGGATTTTTGTGCCTCTGGACTCAAACGCTTATATACTTGCCACAAATTTCGTTCTTGACAAGCTTTTCCTAATTGAAGAAATTCATCTTGGTAACGCTCTTCGAATTGAACAAG
>JBILYS010000051.1:0-8228 GCA_044377625.1 Crocinitomicaceae bacterium | reverse complement strand
AATATACCTCTTATTTCTCAAAATCAAACACAACTTATCCCCTTTTTAAAACTCAATCACTTTATGATTCGTTTTTCATTACTTTTGAACGAACATCCTACTCAATTGGTTGGGTAAAAAAAATGAAAAAATGAAAATTCACCTTATTCGACATGCCAAAACGAGTCCTTCAACACTTTATGTCAACGATTTCGATCGAAAATTACTTCCAAAAGGCGTAGTTCAAGCAAACGTTTTAGGTTCTTATTTAAATACAAAAGGAATAAAACCTTTATTAACTTGGTGCTCAACTGCAATTAGAACAAAAGAAACATTATCCATTCTTCAACATCTAAATTCCATAGGGGAAATTTCACTTTTAAACGATTTATATTTGTGCGATCGAGAGGTTTATTTAAAGAAAATCTGGGAACTCAACCACGGAAAAGAATTAATGATTATTGGACACAATGATGGGATTTCTGAATTTGCTTCTTATTTAACGGATGAATCAATAGCAATGAGAACCAGTGATTATTATTGCATTGAATTTGAATCAAAAACTTGGAATGAAGTTTCAATCGGCACTGGCAGAATTATAGATCATTTTCATCCTTCGGTTTATCTTCTGGATTAGTTGGAACATAATGGTAAACAATATTATGACCTTGTTCATGTCTTAATCTTTCCTCTTCTTCTGCTAATTCAGCTAGGCGAACTTTTTCAACCCAAATAGCTTCAAAATCGATTGGTTCTATTCCCATTTCCTTTTCAATTTCATATTGAAATTTTGGTCGTTGAGGACCATTTCCTCGGAATAAAAATGCTAGTACAACACCTACACTTAAACCCATCAAATGACCTTCCCAAGAAACACGTTCTTTCATAGGAAATACTCCCCAAATCATGCTGCCATAAAGAAAAACTATGAAAAGTGAAATCGCTTGCAGCGGAAGGAATTTTCTCAAAACTCCAGAAACGAATAAGAATCCAACGAGCATATAAATCAATCCACTCATCCCGATGTGGTAAGAACCTTTATTTTGAGCGTAAATCCAAAGCAATAAGCCAGTGAATAACCAACCATAAAGAAAGACTTTCAACGCGATTTCTCTATAGAAATAGATCAATGCAGCAAGAAGAAAAAAGGTTGGAATTGAATTATTTACAATGTGTTGAATTTCTTCTTTTGAATGAATTAAAGGCATAAATAAAATACCCTTTAACCCTTCAATGGATCTTGGCAAGACTCCCAACTTATGAAATTCAAATCTAAATAAGTGCTCTGCCCAATAAATTAACCACATGGCAATAAGTACCAAAGTTGGATAAAAAAAAGCTTCAAAAGAAGAACCAAAAGGATGATTTCGTTGTTTCACGACGCCAAATTGTCAAAAGCCATGCCTATTGCTTTTCGCTGACAAGTTGTCTTGTTTGATTTTTTTAATAGAGGTTAGAGATGGAGATTAGAGATGGAGATGTTCTATAAATCGATTTTTGAGAAGCTTAAAATTCTTTTTGGAGATTCGTTGGTAGTTAATACCAATTTGTTTGTTGTCATTGTTTTTATATTATAATGCTCTTCGCCATCTAAATCAAAAACAACTGAATCTTTAGCATTATTAAATTTCCATTTCCCTTCAAAAGGAACAATTACATTTTCAAAATTAGGAGATTCCAAACGCATTGAATTATCTTCCTTAAATTCAAAAAAAGTTCTACCCATCATTCTTTTTGTTTGATCTTCCATTTTTTCTTGAAACATCGTTTTAACTTCTTCTGAAACTTCTGCGAAATATGGGGAATAGTCGATTGATTCTAATTTCCACTTACCAATTAGGTTATTAGTTGGACTAGAACATGCTACGAAAAGAAAAAACAACGAAATAAAGGTGAAAACTTTCATGTTACTATATTTTCATCAAAGATAATGCTTGTAGTGTTAGTATCAATATAAACTGATTTGAGTTATTTGAGGATTTAAGGATTTGATTGAATTGAATTGAATGATTTGAATACAGAATGCTTAAATTTACGGGATGGAAGAAATTGTAAATCGCGTTCAGGACAGTGGCTTAATCCCAATGGATTTGGCCGATTTCAAACCAAAAAATGAATTAATAGGAATTGACATTGCCGATCAATTGTGGCAAGGATTAATATTAAAAGAAAAAGATTTCAGACTTTGGATAAAGGAAAATGATTGGACTGTTTATCAAAATAAAGCTGTATTTATTCATTGTTCGGCGGATGCAATTGTACCAACCTGGGCTTTCATGCTTGTGGCTTCACACATAAATGAATTAGCTTCAGCATATTTAGTTGGATCAAAACTCGATCTCGAAAAACAGTTAATAAAGACAGCAATTCAGGCATTAAACTTAGAAGAATTTATGGATGGCAAAATCATAATAAAAGGTTGTTCGGATGTCTCTTGTCCAGATTTTGCCATGGTTGAATTAATCCATTTCCTTCAACCAGTTGCCAAAAGTATTATGTACGGTGAACCATGCTCAACTGTTCCAATTTACAAACGTAAAAAGTAACAATTTGGTTTAAATCTATTTTACTTTCAATATTTCAGCATTCTTTTTATGCCTTCCAATATAGGTTATTTTATAAGCATAGTCAGGATTAGCATCATTTAAATTCGGGACATGTGGTTTTAAATCACCATCAACTTCTGTGGGAATTATTTGTGTAAACTCATTAACCACATTCAAATTTGAGCCATGCGTATAGAAAAATTCAATTTTGTACCAATTCTTCTTTGAACCGGAGCTTTTCTTGAGCGAACTAACTGTAAATGTTGGGTTATTTAAAAAGCCACCTTGTTCCTCAATTGGTCTTGCCCCTCCCTTATCTGTATAACTATCTTTATAGCGGCTATTGTTAAAACCGGAATGGTTCTCCTTGCTAATATCATGGTATTCAAATACAGGGGCACCATTTATTTCATTCTTATTTTTAGGATTATAATAGTTATTTCTAGCGACTATGCAGGGTGCTATTAATTTGTCTGAATTAACCAACTCTTGTAAACACGGTAAATCGTTGGCCATATTTCTCCAATAATAACTCGCATTGTGAACCCATCCTAAAACACGTTCGTCATTGTAACTTTTAAGTGCAAAATTTTCAATTAATCTATTTCTAACCGCAATATCTTGGATAGCGAATGAAGAAACATCATCCCATTTTTGTGGCTCGAAACTTCCTTTTCTCAAATCTTCTACGCTGAAAAAATTTTGGATATTCAAAAGATCTACTTGATAACCAAAATCGTGAATCCCTCTGTCCCACCACCATTCCATGCCAGTTCCAAAATCGCCCATAAATGCTGAAGACCAAATACTATTATGATATTCAATTCCAGTACAACACAAAACAGGGATCTTATTCATTCCCATTTCTTCCATAATAACTGGTTTATGATATACTTCCCACCATTGATTTAGTTGATCATATCTCCTTTTGAAATTCACATTTTTAACTTCCTCATAGTTATGCACACCAATTGCATCGCTTAGAGCATATAGACCTTTAAATTTAATTGAATTCTCTTTTTTAGAAGTCCTTGCGTATGTGTGACAAAATAGAATCGAATTATTTAAATTTTCAGCAATATAATTCTGTTGATTTTCTACCCAATTGGCTAACATTTCAATCGCTTCATTTTCACTCAATGTCCCGCCATCTTCAACATTATGTCCAATAACTTTAGATTGTTCAACGTCTTCAAAAATCTTCGAATACCAACGATCAACTTCCGAATAACTGTAAAAAGCCATATTTGGGCTATAACCCCATCTTGAAAAGACATATCTTAATGAGTTATTTTGCCAATTTATTATTCCTTCTTTCGAAAAATAATCTTCCATTTTATCTATATTGAATGCTTGACGATAAGGATTTTCATACCAGCTTACCCCATCCCAGTTTGGTTGCCCAGGATGACCGCCATCTAAGACTTCAACATGGTGTCGAAACAACGTAAAATAGACATCATTGTCTTCACAAACATTTACCAATTGATCGAAGGCGTACATCTCATCAAACTTATTTTGGTAATTATTGTAAATCGGCCAATCTGGCAATGGACCTTGTGCACTTAATTCAAAGCGTGTGAAATTTCCTTTGGCATCAATTAACTCTTTTACACCATTAATTTGTCGGCGATTTTGAGATGGTAAATACCCATAAAATCCTCCACTTGAAATATTGTTGGTAACAGCGAAAAAGGGGTCATTTGTCTCACTGAATTTCAACCAACGATCTGAGTTTTCTCCTGTATTTGTAACTTGTAATGTTCCTTTTTGACTTGAATCCTCTGTATCAAAAGTAAGACCTTCTTGATTAATTTTAGAACCAGCTAGAATTAACTCCAGATCCAATTTCCATTTACCAACGGTTGGAGGTGCAAACCTAAATCGCCAATTAAAATCAGTTGTGTCTTCAATGAACACATCTTTCTCAAGGTCTTCAATAAAAGGAACATAATAAAAAGCAAAACGCGTTATTTTTTTCCCATAAGGGTCCGTCAAAATTATTCTAAAATCGATTTGATTAGGATCAAATGGATTGATTCCTGTTCCATTTTTCAGGAAACTTTTTATATTTAAATTTATGCTTTCAGGAAGTTTAAACCCGACTTCCATCCTATTATATTTTCCAACTGTATTTTTAATATTTGGAATATTTCTAGATTGATATATCGGTTCAAACCAAGCAATACTAATTTGTTTTTCATCTTCGGTCATTGTTAATGATTCATTCCCTTGCGAAAACAAAAGAAGGTTTGAACAAAAAAGAGTAATAATCAGAAATAAGAATTGCTTTTTCATGAGGTATATTTTAAGACAATTTTAATCAATTAATTTCTTTTAGACAATGATTTTCTTAAACTCCATTCCTTTCTCCGTTAAGCTTTTAATAAGCTGAGGTAATAAGATTTCTAGTCGATCAAACGTCTTAGGATTGTCATGTAAAACAAGAATGTCGCCAGTTTTGATTTGCTTGTTTGCTTTTTTCAAAATAGTTTCGATTGGAACCGTTTTATCAAAATCATATGAAAGCCAAGACCACATAATTATTTCATATTCTTTCCGAAGTGCTTTAGTCTGATAAAAAGTCATTCTGCCATAAGGAGGTCGGAATAAGTTAGAATCAATAAATCGAGCTGCCTCTTCAACGGATTGCAAATAAAGTGGTGTTTCTGTTTTAGTTCCGCGCTCATGTTTCATGGCATGATTCCCAACAGCGTGTCCTTCTCGCACTATTCTTTCATAAATTTCTGGGTGCTTTTGCACATTCGTTCCAACACAAAAGAAGGTCGCCGAAATACCGTTTTCTTTTAATATATCCAAGACCCATGGCGTAACTATTTCATCTGGACCATCATCAAAAGTGAGGTAAACGGAATTTTCATGACGTGAAAAACCCCACGTTTTATTCGGAAATATCAATCTGAAAAAACGTGGGGTTTTGAAAAATCTCATTTTTATTTTTTATTCATTCACAGAATCCGCAATTGGCATTTGTTCCATCATTTGTTCGAGGCTCATTTCACCATTTCCAGTTGGCACTGGTGGAGCTTGTTGCCCTTGCAGATAACCGTAATGCACTCCAATTGCTTCTAAATAATCTTGTAAATTAAATAACATGTTTGCGTACCTGCCAGCTTTAGATCCACGGCGAATACTTTCTCCGTTGTCATTTGCTTTTTCAGATAAACCGCTGTAAATATCCGGGAACACGTTCTTGTATAGGTTATCAATTTTAGCTTGCGTACGCGCTGCAAAAACACCTTTTGGATTCCCATAATCAGGATCTATTGCGGCCAAATGCAATTTAAAGTAAGCATCTAAAGCAGCGAATAAATCACTTGAATTCTCAGGATTTCCAGCGAAGTAGGCATCACTTTTTTCGAAATAGGTGAAAATAGATTCTAATTGCTTTGCCACAATTTCTCCTAATTCTTCAGCTGCTTTTTTGTCACCAGCTTTGTATAACATGCGCACATAATCATGTAAGACTCCATCAGAATGAGAATTTAAAGAAACTCCACCATTGGTATATTTTTCACGACCATTTGCTGTTGGTTCGCCATAATCAATAACGATACTTGCAGGCATAACTTCCAAAGAACGGTTCAATAAATTAGCAGCTTTCTTCTTGTATCCAGCAATTTTTGCATCAACACCTTTTAAACTCGCTTCTAAACCATCCGCTTTAGCATTTTCTCCATTTTGACGAAGCATTTTAATGTTCAACTTTTTGTTTTCGCGTATTTGATTTTCTTGGTCTGCTCTCATTAAATAATCATCTGCTAAAGAAGCGAAATGCAAACGGTATTGAGAGGTATGACGACGCGTATAATAATCAGTCAACACATCTGCATTGTTCATTGCTCCGAATGTATACAGACTCATCATATTGTCATACATTTTGTCAGAATAACGCATGTTTACATCTTTCAGCGGGCTCAATTCAAAGCACATTCCATTTTGTTTCACATATCTACCTTCATAAAGAGCAATAGAAACATCTGAACCACCAGGGCTTGAGAAATAAATTCCTCGTTTCCAGTCGTTATTTGCGAGAATGTCCATCATCATCACTTGCTCACGTGTTAAACCACGCGCTTGAAATTTGAAACGCAATTCTTTGAAACACTCATCTTTTTGATCTGCACGAATAACTCCAGATTTCACAGCATTTGCAGCATTTACAGGAAGAATAAATCCTGAACTTGGGAAAACACGAACCATTCTTTGCTCACTATATGCAACCAAATTTTTGTCATCTCTTACAAATTCCATTGCATCTTTCAAGTTTGTTGAATCCCAAGGTTTTTCAAACTCCATCATCATGTTTTGGAATGCTTGAGCCTGGCCTTCTGGCAACGTAATTAATCCACTTTGCATTCCAGAAAGAATCTCAAATGCAGCTCTGTATTTCGCGTAAATACTCTCCGAAATTGATTTACCTGAATTCGTTGATAAATCTAATTTCAAAACTTCAATTCTAGCTGTAACAGATGGGTCTGTCGCTGTAACACCTGCTAAAAATGCACCAATTTGGGTATGGAACATATCTATTGCTTGAACCACTTGCTGTGCATTATCTTTAATTCGCATGTCAATCACTTTTCTCAAAACATCTTCGCTTGCATTCAAGTAGAACATTTCAAACAAGTTCGAGAAAATTACTTGATCCGTATTACCAGCGTACATCAAAATTTGATCTTCTCTAAATTTAATTGGAAGCGGGTCAGACTTATACGCTCTCATTTTCATTTGATCAGTATACCAGTCAGTTTGCATCAAAGAAAGATTACAGACACGAACATCAGTGCGCTTTCCTTCAACTTCTTGCATATACCAAAGTGGGAACGTATCATTATCACCATTTGTGAATAAGATACCGTTTTGCTCACAAGAATTCAAATAGTTCAGAGCTAAATCATCAGCTGATGTTTTCAAACTTCTATCGTGGTCATCGAAACCTTGCATTCCCATAATTATTGGGACAAACAACCCTAATAAACTAACAACTATAGCTCCTTGAGAATCCTTTTTCAGTACTTTTCTAAGTCCCATCATCACGGCTAATAAGCCTATTCCAACACCAGCAATGAATAACCATGAAAGTGTATTTGGCATTGAAACTTCACTTCCTCCATCGATAATAGCGAAAAGTACTAATCCGCCGCCACCAATTGCCAATGCTTTCAGAATATCCTTTTTCTTGAAACGCATAAATGCATCATACATGGCGTAAATACCTATACCTATCCAGAGTGCGAAGAAGTAGAATGAACCTGCATATGCATAATCTCGTTCTCTTGGTTCCATAGGTTTTTGATTCAGATAAACCACAATTGCTAAACCAGTAAATAAGAATGCTAAGAATACCACAAAAGCATCTTTAGGTGCTCTGTAAAAATGGAAGAAGAATCCAACCAATCCCAGAATCAGGGGTAAGAAGAAGAATTTATTATTCGCAGGATTTTCAGAAGTGTAATATGGTGCAGCTTCGTCTTGATTACCTAAACGTGCATTATCAATCGCACCAAAACCAGAAATCCAGTTTCCACGCATATTGTCACCATCTCCTTGGATGTCATTTTGACGACCGGCAAAATTCCACAAGAAATAACGCCAGTACATCCAATTCACTTGGTAGCGCATGAAATATGTCATATTTTCTCCAAAGGTTGGAAGTCGTTTCCCATCTTTTCATTTTTC
>JBILYS010000431.1:0-2842 GCA_044377625.1 Crocinitomicaceae bacterium | reverse complement strand
AATAAACTCTTTTCTTGTGTATCCAGCTGCACTCCTCCTTGAAATGCATATTCAATCAATGGGTCAATTGTGGAACTTTGTTGAATTCCACTTGAGTAATGTTCAATCACTTGATCTAACGTTGTGAAACGCCCATCGTGCATGTAGGGTGCAGTTAATGCAATATTCCTCAAACTTGGCACTTTGAATTTTCCATTGTCATTTGCATTTCCTGTTATTGCCCCTCGTCCAAAATCTATAAACGATAGGTCTAATCCATTGTTACTGAATTTTTTTACTTGCATCAAAGGTCCATTGTGGCAATGAAAACAATCTGCGCCATTCAAGCTTCTGAAAAGATCATACCCAGCCCATTCTTCAGGAAGAATAGATGTTAAGGTAGCTTGTTCACTTGAAGAAAGCGGTAAACTGTTTTCAAACTTATACATCACATCATATCGAGAAGAACCAGATATCATTGTTCTTAAAAATTGTGCGATTGACTTCGAAACTTTGATTGAATCAATCCCTTCTTCATTGAATGCATTGAAAAACATATTTCTGTAATTCATGTCTGCATTTAATTTTGCAACAGCATTTGGCCAAGACTGGTGCATTTCAATTGGGTTTGGAACGGGACCAAGAATCTGTTCTTCCAAAGTTTTTGCTCTGCCATCCCAAAAGAAGAAATTTTGCCAACCTAAATTAATGAGCGCCATTGAATTTCTATTTCCAAGAATTCCATCTATTCCTAAGGAAAATTGGTTTGGATCAGTAAATGAATTCTCTGGAGCATGACAGGCAGCGCAAGAAATCGTATTGTCACCACTTAATTTTTTCTCGTAAAATAACTTCCTTCCTAATTCAACGCCTTCAACCGTCATTGGATTGTCTTCAGGAATAATCATATCTGGAAAATGAGAAGGAATCTCCAGCACATAAGGAGTTGGAACGTGACCAACCTTGTCCTTTTTGCAGGACAGAAAAATTGCCACGCTGATAAAAATGAGTAAGAGATATTTCATCAATAAAAGCTTATTGCATCTTTAAAATTTTGAATCACTTTCAAACTTAGTGCTTCTTGACCAGCTGATGAGTGAGAAGAATATTCCGTTTTCAAATCGATTGTTTGAAGTCCATTTTGCAAGAATTTCTGCATGTCCAATTTTAATGGCAAGGTGTATAATCCTGTTCCTGAAGCTGTCCACGTTATTGATGGCAACGAAATAGGTTGAATGAACGCATCTGTGCCAATGTGGAAAATCACGAAGTGATCAAAATTTTCAATAGCATCTGGTATCGTATCCACTTTCGCTTCCACTTTGATGAAAATATACCCAGGATTCCAGTCCCAATGCATATCGTTTGCAATTGCAATATTCAATGGATTCTCATTTGCAAAAGCTGATGGATCTTCGTGGTTATAAAGTGGATCAACACCAACAAATCCATTCAAAGAAGCATAATCAGCTGGTTTACCTGGTTTGTTAAAAACCAAAGTTCCGGTTTCTCTAAAATCGTACAAAGCTGCTTGACACAATTCATTTGAACCATTTTTCATGCTCGTAAAATAGCATTTTAGATCTGTAAATTGCACCAAATAGCCTTCGGAAGTTGTAAATGTTTGGTCCAATAAAAGTTCGTTTGTACCAAAAGTTGGTTGCATCGTTACTTTCAAATAATCAATAACTGGAATAGGCTCAGTTACCTGATCATCTTTACAAGACGTTAGGATGGCAATAGCAAGTATGATATACAACGTGATTTTTGAATACATATCTAACAAATTTACAAAAACAGAACTTATTTTCCTTATTTTTAATGACTTTATAAAAATCAATTTCTTAATTTAAAATCAATTCAATTAAGCTGCATGTCAACTATCGAAACTAAACCATTAAAAATATTAAATGCATCAGCCGGTAGTGGGAAAACGTACAATTTGGTCAAGGAGTATATTTGTTTGTTAATTACAGACGAGAAAGATTTCACGCGTTTTTCGAGAATCATCGCAATGACCTTTACCAACAAGGCTTCAATTGAAATGAAAACTAGAATTGTAAAAGCACTTGATGAATTAAGTTTCCCAGAAAAATATTTAGAAAAATCAACTGAATACGCTTCAAAAATTGCGCTTGAACTGAATATTACCGTTGAACAAGTTCACAATCGATCAAAAAAAGTATTGCAAAATATTTTACACCGTTACGAAGATTTCTTTGTTATGACGATAGATAAGTTCAATTTAAAATTGATTCGTTCTTTCAGTCGAGATTTAGATTTGCCCAACGATTTTGAAGTCATTCTCAATGAAACGGAAGTAATTGAACAAGTCGTAGATTTATTATTGAATCAATTAGGGAAAGAAAATTTAAAGGATTTAACAACCATCGTTTTCGAATATGCGAAAAACAACTTAGACGATGGCGAAAAGTGGAATTTCAGAAATCAATTAATTGAATTTGGAAAGATTTTATCAAAGGAAAAAGATCAAGCGACGATAGAGAAATTAATGCTCATGGATTTTTCCATTGAACGCAACAAAGAATTAAAAGCGAGTCTCAAAGTAATTTCCGATGGATTTATTTCCAATGCAAAAAAGGTTTATACGCATTATGAATCACTTGCTTTAGATCCTAAAATGTTGCCAGGTGCGAGTAATACTTTCAATGCAATAGAAAAACTAAAAAGCACCAGTAGCTTTCCAGCTAAATTATTCACTCCATCGTTTATTGGATATGCTTCGAATGAAGCTCCGCCTAAGAAAATTTTTCCTTTAGAACTTCAAACTGCTTTATTGGATTTACAAAATCAGTATGAAACGATTGCTCCCAACTACTTCGTTCAAAAAATCTTTTTGAAG
>JBILYS010000345.1:0-2843 GCA_044377625.1 Crocinitomicaceae bacterium | reverse complement strand
TTTAGATCTTGACACGTATTATAGTTCTCATATAAAACTAGTTTTTCAAATTTAAGCGTTAAGATAGTTTTGATTTTTATTTTATTCCTCAGAAATATGTCTTGACTTAAAAATAAAGTAGATCCTTAAAAACAAAAAAGCGAACATTTCTGCTCGCTTTTTGTTGTGGTGATGGACGGAATCGAACCGCCGACACAAGGATTTTCAGTCCTTTGCTCTACCGACTGAGCTACATCACCTAACCGTTATTGTGGGGGCAAAGATAATAACTTAATTTTAACCCCAAAGCAAGCAAGAGAATATTTTTTCGATTTCTTGGATTATATTTGTACTGATGATGAATCAAGACACCGTATTAGTCGTAGATGCAGGAAATACTTCAGTTAAAATTGCAGTGTTTTTTAAGGGTGAAATTGTTGAAATTCAACGGTTTGAAGTGAATGATTTATCCGGAATAGAAGTATGGTTGAAAAACTATCAAACTATTCCATGTATTTTGTCTTCTGTCCTTTCAATTGAAGCTACAAAACGATTAGAAAAGTTGTTTTCCCAGTATATTAGTGTGAATAATGAAATTCCACTGCCGATTAAATTAAATTATTCTACTCCGAAAACGCTTGGAATTGACAGGATTTGTAATGCTGTTGCTATTGCATTTTTGCATCCCAACAAAAATGTTGTAAGTATAGATCTTGGAACATGCTTGAAATTTGATTTTGTCAATTCTGAAAATGAGTATTTAGGAGGGGCAATTTCTCCTGGTATTGAATTGAGGTACAAATCTTTAAACGATTATACGTCAAATCTCCCATTGATAAATGAAAAAAGTGTTACGCCATTAATTGGCAATACAACATTGAGTAGTATCCATTCAGGAGTGATTAATGGAATACAAGCTGAAATAAATCAATTAATGCAACGTTATTCTGAGGAATTCAATGACTTAACGTTTTTTATGACAGGTGGTGACATTCATTACTTTGATTTCCCTTTAAAAAATAACATCTTTGTGGACGAAAATTTGACTTTAAAAGGTTTATACCAAATATATTTATTCAATGCGCATTAAACTTATAATTCTTCTTATTACTGTTTTTGTTTCTCAGCTTAATGCACAAACAACTACAAATTCACCTTATAGTTCATATGGTTTAGGAGAAAGAGGAGCGCTTGAAAATGCTGCTTTTACAGGTTTAGGCTTTTCTAATATTACCTATTTTGATTCAACTGTTCTTAATTATTTCAATCCAGCAACCTATAACACATTAGGAGATGGCCAACCACTTTTTTCGTTTGGTCTTGCATCACGATTATCTTTTCTTGAGCAAAACAATGTAAATGAGTTTAAAGGAAATACAATTGTAGATCATTTTGCAATGGCTTTTACGATAAAGAAACATTTTGGATTGGCTTTCGGATTAAGACCTTTTACTCGTAAAGGATATAACATTACAGAAACAATTGCGGTAGGAACAGATTCTATACAGTATACTTATATAGGAAAAGGGGGCGCAAATCAGGTTTTTATTGGGTTAAGTTCTAATTTAATAAAGAAAAGAAATACAACACTTTCAGTTGGCGCTAATTTAAGTTACCTATTTGGCGCTTCAACAAATGAAAGAAGAAGCCAATTAATAGGTGACGGACTATTGGGAGGGGTAGATTGGAAAGCATTAAGAGTAAATTCTTTTTATTATGATTTAGGATTGTATTTACGCCAGACATTTCGCGAAGTTCATCATCTTACTTTTGCTGCAACAGTTGACCCTGGACAAAATATTAAAGTTACTCAGGATGAATATTTGTTTTTTGGATCAGTCGGAAATCCTTTAGAATATGATACGTTATATGCTTCTGTTGATCAAATTGGAGAAATACACTTGCCCACAACAGCAACAGTAGGATTGAATTATAATTTCTGGTTTAAGGATATTACTAGAAAGAATTCAACTAGAAATTCTGAAATTGGAGTGCACCTGAATTACTCTTCGACTGATTGGACAAAATTCAACAATAGTTTTGCCACTTCTAATAATTTATTATCAACCAATAAATTTACGGTTGGAATTCAATATACGCCGGAACGTAGTTTTTTAGAGAAATCCGCAAATGCTTCATTTTTGAGCACTGTTAGATATAGAGCTGGGTTTTATCAGTATAAATTACCCTATAGTTATGGAGGTCAGCAGCTTTCTGATATGGGAGCAACACTTGGATTTGGGATACCAATTTTAGCTCAGCAATCATTATCTAGTATAAACATTGGTTTTTCAGCAGGGAAAAGAGAAACAAGTGCAACCGGATCATTAAATGAAAAATACATTGGAATTAATCTAGGAATTGTATTGGCACCAGCCAATTTTGAAAGATGGTTCCGTAAACGTAAATTAGATTAATTGTATTCAATTATGAAATTCAGAATCCTTCTTGTTCTTTTTATAGCGGTTTCTGTATTTGGCAATTCTCAAGAACTTTCTTCTGATACTGAAAAATGCATCTATTTTAAGAAGTTAGGAGACAAAGCATTTTCAAATAGTGATTTTTCTAAAGCGGTAGATTTTTATTTTAAAAGTGAAAAGAACTGTAATTCTCTTGAAAAAATCTATTTCGATAAATTGATTACCAGTATTAAAAATACGATTACCAATTCAAAAGATAATACGCTTAAAGGGAAATATATTGACTCCTTAGAATTGGCATATGTCAAAGCAGAAAGTAATCGTTTTTACGATCAGTCAAATGATTTAATTAGAGCTGCTTTTATTTTAAAATCTACTAAACCCGATTATAAAAAAGCTGATGAATTGTTTGTGAGAGCCATGACAAACAAAAGTATAACATTA
>JBILYS010000344.1:0-2854 GCA_044377625.1 Crocinitomicaceae bacterium | reverse complement strand
ATC
Source organism: Crocinitomicaceae bacterium (assembly GCA_044377625.1). Lineage (GTDB taxonomy): Bacteria > Bacteroidota > Bacteroidia > Flavobacteriales_D > Crocinitomicaceae > M0103. The sequence goes on along the minus strand of JBILYS010000344.1, from coordinate 2,851 downwards.
TGAATTATGTTACGAATATTGGTAATAAAAATCAAGTTTTTAAATCGTTCATCGGTTTAGGATACAATGAAACAATTGTGCCTTCTGTTATTTTAAGAAATGTATTAGAAAATCCAGGATGGTACACAGCTTATACTCCTTACCAAGCTGAGATTTCTCAAGGTCGTTTGGAAGCATTGTTGAATTTTCAAACAATGGTACTAGAATTAACTGGGATGGAAATCGCAAATGCTTCACTATTAGATGAAGGAACTGCTGCTGCTGAAGCAATGATTATGTTTTGGAATTCTCGTTCAAGAAACGATGTAAAGGAAGGAAGAAACAAATTCTTTATCGCTGACACTGCTTTTCTTCAAACAATAGATGTAGTTGAAGGTCGTGCTAAAAATTTAGGAATTGAATTAGTTATCGGAAATGCAGAAACGCATAATCTTGATACTACGTTCTTCGGTTCTTTAGTTCAATATCCAGACGCAAACGGAACAATAACTGATATTAAATCATTCATTAAAAAATCAAAAGACTTAGGAATTCAAGTTGCTGTATCTGCTGATATTCTTTCATTAGTTCTTTTAAATTCTCCTGGTTCTTTAGGAGCTGATTGTGTGTTTGGAACTTCTCAACGATTTGGTGTGCCAATGGGTTCTGGTGGACCTCACGCTGCATATTTCGCAGTGAAAGAAGATTACAAAAGAAATATTCCAGGTCGTATCATCGGTGTATCGAAAGATGCTGATGACAACATGGCGTTGAGAATGGCGCTTCAAACACGTGAACAACATATTAAAAGAGACAAAGCAACGTCAAATATTTGTACAGCTCAAGCTTTATTAGCTGTTATGGCAAGTATGTATGCTGTTTATCACGGTCCAGTTGGAATGCGTGAAATCGCTTTAAACGTTCATTCATTGGCGGCTAAAACTGCAGATGGATTGAAGGCAATGGGAATCGAAATTGGTTCAGCCAATTACTTCGATACTGTTTGGGTGAAAGGTGTAAATACGGCTGCAATTCAAACGGCTGCACTTGCGCACAAAATGAATTTCCATTATGTAAATGCTTCAGAATTGACAATCAGTTTTGGTGAACCTCATACGATTGAAGATGTGAAAACAATTCTTTCGATTTTTGCTGAAGCAACTGGAAAATCTGCTGGAACAGTTAGCCAAGATGCGAAACTTAATTTAGCCTCAACTGTTTTAAGAACAGATGCAGTATTTTCTCATCCAACATTTAGCAGCCATCATTCTGAATCTAAAATGATGCGTTATTTAAAGCGTTTAGAAAACAAAGATCTTTCATTGGTTCACAGTATGATTGCTTTAGGTTCATGTACAATGAAATTAAATGCAGCTTCTGAATTAATGCCAATCACCAATCCTCAATTTGCAAACATGCATCCATTTGCTCCTTTAAATCAAGCAGCTGGATACCAAGAGATGTTCCGTGAATTGGAAAAAGATTTGTGCGAATGTACTGGATTTGCAGCAATGTCATTGCAACCAAACTCTGGAGCACAAGGCGAATACGCAGGATTAATGGTTATCAAAGCATACCATGAATCACGTGGAGATCACCAAAGAAAAGTGATGATTATTCCTTCATCTGCACACGGTACAAACCCTGCTTCTGCTGTTATGGCTGGATTTGAAGTGGTAGTCACTGGTTGTGATGAAAATGGAAATATTGATATTCCAGAAATGACGCGTGTTGCAATTGAACACAAAGACACATTAGCTGGATTGATGGTAACGTATCCATCAACTCACGGTGTGTATGAAGAAGGTATTCGTGAAATCACTTCTATTATTCATGACAACGGAGGACAAGTTTACATGGACGGAGCAAACATGAATGCACAAGTTGGGTTAACAAATCCAGGAAACATTGGTGCTGACGTTTGTCACTTAAACTTACACAAAACATTTGCTATACCTCACGGTGGTGGTGGACCTGGAATGGGACCCATTGGAGTTGCTGCGCATTTAGCGCCATTTTTACCAGGAAGCAAAATGCTAGAAGCTGGCGGAAGTCAAGCGATTCATGCCGTTTCTTCAGCGCCTTATGGTAGTGCATTGATTTTATTGATTTCTTTCGGTTACATCAAAATGCTTGGTGCAATTGGTTTAAGAGAATCAACTGAAATTGCAATATTAAATGCAAATTATATCGCTGCTTCATTGAAAGGTGATTATGATATTCTTTACACTGGTAAAAACGGAACTGTAGCACACGAATTAATCTTAGATTGTCGTGAGATCAAGAAAACTTCTGAAGTGGAAGCAGGAGATATCGCAAAACGATTAATCGATTATGGTTTCCACGCTCCTACTGTTTCTTTCCCAGTAGCTGGAACATTGATGATTGAACCAACAGAATCAGAAGATAAAGATGAATTGGACCGTTTCATTTTAGCAATGCAATCTATTCGTAAAGAAATTGCGGCAATTGAAAACGGAAAAGCGGACAAAGAAAATAACTTGTTGAAAAATGCTCCTCACACAGCGGATTGCATCATCAATAGAGAGTGGAATTACCCATATTCTCCACAAGAAGCAACGTATCCTGTTGCTTACTTGAAAGAATTCAAATACTGGGTTCCAGTTAGAAGAGTTGACAATGCTTATGGTGATAGAAACTTAGTTTGTTCATGTCCAAGTGTTGAAAGTTATAAGAATGTAGTAGCTTAATTAAGCTAAAAATCAGATTAAAATCCCTTTCGATTTCGGAAGGGATTTTTTTATGCTAATAATTTTAAAAACGGAATCTTTACACTATTCCTTGTTTTATTAAATTACTTCTCTACCTTTGTCCCAATGAAAATGACGCAGAAATATTATTTCAATTGCAA
>JBILYS010000343.1:0-2859 GCA_044377625.1 Crocinitomicaceae bacterium | reverse complement strand
TACTGAAGTATGATACCATTCTGAAAACATCCCAAAACTCAATTTTGACCAAACATGTGGAATGTTCTCGTTTTCCCAAATTGGTCGGATTGTTGAAAGAAAATAGATGGAATTATTTGCGGCATTGTAATTTTTACTGAAACTCATCCATCCATATATTGCTATTAGGGGAGTCAATAAAAGGGCTGTTTGAAAAATTCGTTTGAAAAAAATACTGCTTTTAAAATAGCCAATTAACTCAAAAAACAACAGCGCAAAGACAGGAAAAAATCCAATTAACATAGATGGCCGAAGCAATCCTGCGAGCGTAATAAAGAAGATTGACAAAATTAAAAGCCAACTACTTTTTTTGTTGTAAAATTTTAAGAAATAATACCAGCCTATAAATAAAAAGCTTAGAGCTGGGATATTAATAAGAAAGCTGTTTGAATAATAGCCATAAAGCGGGGAAGAGAAAATGAGTATCGGAATTATATAAGCGAAAAAATAATCATTCAACACGATTTGAATCGTTTTAAAAAGCGCAAATAATCCTAAAAAGGCAATACATAAATTTAAAACCCTTGCACTATAAAATGACGGTCCTGTTATCTTCCAAATCAATGCGTCAATGTAATAGATTATTGGAAATTCTCCAACCGCTTTGCCTTCCTTTGAAGTTTGATTATGGATCTTTGGTTCAAAAAAATGCATTCCTTCAGCATAATAATTATACGTAATGGAATATGCATCTGATTGGCGCCATTGATGCATGGAGCGTGGTGGAAAACTATTCGTTTTGAATTGATTGAATAATGCCGAGATAAAAAGCAGAATCAAAATAAACAAAACGGAATGGTATTTTTTCATCTTTTAGAATGCCAGTTTGAAAGATCATAAAAATAATAGGGCTATTATTCGAATCATCTTTTAATTTTAAAACAATTATAAGAAAAATAAGGCATGTATTCTTTAGATTCAACCATCAATTTTGATTGAATATTTTTACTTTTAACTAAAATTCCAATATTAAATGTCAAAATTACCCAACGTAGGAACAACCATTTTCACTGTAATGTCAAAGTTGGCAGTCGAGCACAATGCAATAAATCTATCACAAGGCTTTCCTAATTTTCCTGTAGATTCTCAATTAACCGACATTTTACAAAGAATTTCAACCGATTCTATTCATCAATATGCCCCAATGGCGGGATATCCTCCATTACTTGTGAAAATTGGCGCAATGACAGAAAAATGTTACGGTCGAAGTCCAAATCCTGACCAAGAAATTCTAGTTACAGCAGGTGCAACGCAAGCAATTTTTACAATTATTCAGGCTTTAGTAAATAGTGGTGAAGAAGTGGTGATTTTAGACCCAAGTTATGATTGTTATGAACCGCCCGTAATTTTGACCGGAGCAAAGTCCGTTCGAGTTCCACTAAACGATGATTTTACGCCAAACTGGGAAAGAATAGGACATTCAATCAATTCAAAAACAAAACTTTTAATAATAAATAATCCTCACAATCCATCTGGTCGCGTTTTTAATGAAACTGATTTCGTGGCTCTTGAAGCAATTATGGATAAATTTCCGAATTTAATCCTGCTTTCCGATGAGGTGTATGAATATATCACATTCGAGAAGAAACACATTTCCATAAATACAAGAACAAAAATTATAGATAGAAGCGTTATTGTTTCATCATTTGGTAAAACGTTTCATATAACAGGTTGGAAAATCGGCTATATCATTGCTCCAGAAAACCTGATGATAGAAATTAAAAAAGTGCATCAATTTTTAGTTTTTTGTGTAAACAGTGTCGCACAAGTTGCGCTTTCAGAATATTTAGACAAAATTGATGTGACACAATTAGGTAGCTTTTATCAAGAAAAAAGAGATCTATTTCAAAATCTTATGAAGACGAGCCGATTTGATTTTCTACCTTCAGAAGGATCTTATTTTCAAGTTGCTTCGTATGCTAAGATTTCACAAGAAACAGATGTGGAATTTACAAAAAGACTTGTTACAGAATTTGGCGTAGCAACGATTCCGATTTCTGTTTTCAATGCAAATCAACAGGATCAACAACTTATTCGTTTCTGTTTTGCCAAAGATTCTGAAACATTAACTCAAGCAGCAATAAGATTATGCAAGATTTAAAAATAGCACTTGTTCAAGCCAATCAAATTTGGGAAAACAAAACTGCCAATTTATCCAATTTCACAAAACTTTTAGAGAATGTAACAGGTATTGATTTAATTCTTCTCCCTGAAATGTTTCATACTGGTTTTTCAATGAATGTTGAAGAGTTAGCAGAAACAATGGATGATTCTATCGGTATAGATTGGTTAAAATCAATTGCAAAATCCAAAAATGCAGCAATCTATACTTCATTGATCATTAAAGAAAATGGAAGCTATTTTAACCGAGGGGTTTTCATTCAGCCTGATGGAGCAATCACTTTTTATGATAAAAGAAAGCTATTTGGATTAGCAGGAGAAAGTGATTTTTATACTGCTGGAGATTCAGAATGCATTGTTGCATATAAAAATTGGAAGTTCCAATTACAAATCTGTTATGATCTAAGATTCCCCGAAATTGTGAGAAATAGTATTTCACCCAACCAATCAGCAAATTACGACGTTATTCTGTATGTTGCCAATTGGCCAGAAAAAAGAATCTCACATTGGAAAACACTGTTAACCGCAAGAGCAATTGAAAATCAATGTTGCGTGCTAGGCGTTAATCGAGTAGGTGAAGATGGGAAAGGATTAATTTATTCGGGTGAAAGTAGGTTTATTGACGGAATAGGAACTGAAATTTCACTTACAAAGGATAAAGAAATGGTTCAAATTGTAACACTACAAAATAAAGAATTA
>JBILYS010000342.1:0-2861 GCA_044377625.1 Crocinitomicaceae bacterium | reverse complement strand
AAGGTGAAATACACCCTACTATTCCTATTGGTTTACGAATGGTATAATTTACACCAACGCCTTCCATATAATGAGATTCAGAAGCAAAATGAATGATTCCAGTTGCAAAAAAATGAAAGTTCGAAACTGCACGAGGAATATCAACATGGGCAGCTAATGAAAGTGGTTTTCCGTTATCCTTAGATTCAGCCGCCACAAATTCGTCCATCCTTTTTTCAATTCCTTCTGAAAGCCGAACAAGAATTTCACTTCTTTCTTCAACACTCATTCCAGACCAAATGGGAAACGCTTTTTCAGCTGCTTGAACTGCCATTTCAACATCTCTTTCATCAGAATTTGGGATCAAACTATATACTTTCCCAGTTGCTGGTTCGTAATTGTCAATATAGTGGCCACTTATTGGTTCACAATATTTTCCGTTGATGAAATTCTGAAGTTTTTCCATTTTTTACTTTTTGCTTCACGAATTTACATTGATTTTTATTTAAAACGAGTGTATTTCATGTTTAAAAGCATCTTTTGAACTAAAATAATTTGACAAATCATAAATAATCATGCATGGATTGAACGCTTCACTTTTTCCCATTTTTGGAAAACTGTCCCGAATACAGAAACACGATAAAATGCCAACCCTCAAAAACCATTGATTATCAAATACTTATGTGTTTAGCATTGTTTTTGACTACTTAAATTATGTTTTCTAATCATCAAGTTGAATCCGCTGACAACATGTCAGATGACATATTCTATTTGAATAAGGTCATTCGGCATCCCGATTCTGATGATTCGTTTAAAAAACTCGACACCTATTTTGGAGATTTAAAAAGTGGAATTATTGTCGTTAACAGCGAACTTAAAATAATTTATTTTAATTCAACTACAAAATTACTATTTACAGAAGGGAAAGAAATTCACACTGAAAAGATGCCAATTTTAGAGGCGATAAAACATCTTTTAGAGGATAAATCAAAACTCCTTCTTTACGAAAGTTTATTAAATAAAAAGCAATTAAAATTAGACACTGGATTAAATTTAAAAAGCATTCAGCAACTGCATGTAAACCCAATTGGTGAAGATGGGTTTATTTTTAAATTTATTCTAGACGAACTTTTTACCGTTTCAGCATCCAATTTATTTAAATATTTTCCTGAATTACCTGTTTCTTATTTTGGGTTTGATTTATTAGCCGGAAAAAGAATTTCAATTCGATTCGTTTCTGATAATTTTGATAAAGTATTTCCATTTTTAGACCAGAAAAATGTTCTCGAAAACGAAAATTATTTTCTTTCGCACATCGCACACGAGGATTTGCCACAATTCGTTTCCAAATTACAACACCTAAAGCGCGGTAAAAATTCGTTTACGTACGAATTCAGAATGAACATCAATGAAACAGAACATCGTTGGTTCAAATTAATTGCAGGACGTTTTAATGAGAAAACAGAAAAGAATTTTTGGCTTGCATATTTAGAAGATATTCATGAAAAGAAAACAATCTTACTTGAAAGAGAAAAGCTTGTATATGAAACGTTAGATGAAGAACAATCCCGTTTCGCAATGGAATTACACGACGGATTAGGTCAAAATCTAGTTGGTGTGAATCTTTACTTAAGCATGGTAAAGGAAAATCCAGAAAGTGAAAATAATATTGCAGTTTGTAAACAACTGATTCAAGATAGTATTCTTCAAATGAAATCCATTTGTTATAATCTAACACCACCTGAATTAGACAAAGGTTTACTTTATGCACTTGATGTTTATTTTGGTAAACAAAATGAGCTCTCAAAATTGATTGAATTCAATTTTATCGCCAAACAAGTTCCAATGAATCATTTAGATTTAAAAAGTAAATATAATATCTATAGAATTGTACAAGAATTTGTTACAAATTCAATTAAATACGCAAATTGCACCCAAATTGATTGTGACATTTACAGCAAAGAAAATACAATCTATCTTGAGATTAAAGACAACGGAATGGGCTTCGATCTTGAAAAAGTTAAGAAAGGAATGGGTCTGAATAATATGCACAAACGTGCTTTCTTATGTGGCGCAAAACTTGACCTTGTAACTTCAAAAGAGCGCGGAACTAAACTAGTAGTGCTTTTTTAAAACTGGATTTAAAACAATTTTCTTCAAAATAATTAATACCCCAATTCTTTCCCTTTTAATGTAGCAGGGATTCCATCCGTCAACCATTTCGGGGCTGGCTTATCCAATAAATAATAATCAAAGAATTGACGCATTCGAATACTTAAATCAATTCGATTCGCATTCTCCATCAAATTATGATCGTCACCATTATAATTTAACATCCAACACGGTTTTCCTAAACGTTTCATTCCCGTAAACATTTCAATTCCCTGGTACCATGGAACGGCGCCATCTTTATCATTGCTCATGATGAGAAGTGGAGTTGTTATATTCGGAATATGGAATAATGGCGAATTTTCAACGTACAATTCTGGCGCTTCCCAAATCGTTTTTCCTATTCTACTTTGTGTGCGTTCGTATTGAAATTGACGATTTACACCACTTCCCCATCTTATACCACCATATGCAGAAAACATGTTAGAAACAGGCGCGCCAGCCATTGCAGCGGCATAGCGTTTAGTCATTGTGATTAATTGTGCTGTTTGATAACCTCCCCAACTTTGCCCTTGCAAGCCCATTTTCGTTGAATCGATATTTGGTAAAAGTTTTAAAACACGGTCTGTTCCACTCATGATACAATCGTAAGCAGATTTTGCAGGATGACCAACTTTATAGCGTACATCTGGAATAAAAACAACATAACCAGCCGACGCATATTCTGTTGGATAGATAATCGAAGCTGTCGGTTTCGGAGCATAATGATTGTG